>DAIOVT010000161.1:3865-8083 GCA_036758885.1 Kineosporiaceae bacterium | reverse complement strand
GGCTGAGCGCGTCGATGTCGGTCAGGTCGAAGTCGACGCCGGCCTCCTGTGCTGCGGCCAGGATGTGCAGCACGGTGTTCGTCGAACCGCCCATCGCGACGTCCAGGGCCATCGCGTTGGAGAACGCGGCCTTGGTGGCGATGCTGCGCGGGGCCAGGGAGTCGTCCTCGTCGTCGTAGTAACGCTTCGCCATCGCGACGATGGTGCGTCCGGCGGCGAGGAAGAGTTCCTTGCGGGCGGTGTGGGTGGCCAGCGTCGTTCCGTTGCCGGGCAACGAGAGCCCGAGCGCCTCGGTCAGGCAGTTCATCGAGTTCGCGGTGAACATGCCCGAGCAGGAGCCGCAGGTGGGGCAGGCGTTCTCCTCGACCAGACCCAGTGCGCCGTCGGCGACGTTGTCGTCGGCGGAGTAGTTGATCGCGTTGATCAGGTTCAGCGGAGTGCTGGCGACCCCTTCTGCGACAACGGCTTTGCCGGCCTCCATCGGGCCGCCGGAGACGAAGATGGCCGGGATGTTCAGCCGTAGCGCGGCATTCAGCATGCCGGGGGTGATCTTGTCGCAGTTGGAGATGCAGACCAGGGCGTCGGCGGTGTGCGCGTTGACCATGTACTCGACCGAGTCGGCGATCAGGTCCCGGCTGGGCAGCGAGTAGAGCATGCCGCCGTGACCCATCGCGATGCCGTCGTCCACGGCGATCGTGTTGAACTCCTTGGCCACCCCGCCGGCCTCGCGGATCGCCGAGGCCACCAGGTCGCCCATGTCCTTGAGGTGCACGTGACCGGGCACGAACTGGGTGTAGGAGTTCGCGATCGCAATGATCGGCTTGCCGAAGTCCTCGGTCGTCATGCCGGTGGCGCGCCACAACGAGCGGGCACCGGCCATGTTGCGGCCGTGGGTCGAGGTCCGAGAGCGCAGAGGCCGGCTCATCGTCATCTCCTTAACGGGACGAGTCGCCACTCGGCGACCCTTGAACGGTACTCGTGCCGCGCGCCGGTCCCGTTCAGGCGTCCGGTTGCGGGCTGCGGCTCAGCAGGGCTGGCGGAGCCGCTGATCCACCGGTTCACCCCGCGGGGTGAACGACCGCTTGATGGTGAAGGCGGCCAGGGACTCGACCTCGCGCCAGGTCGACCTGTTGGTGATCACCGCGACGCCATCGCCGGCGTCGTCCCCGAAGCCCTCGACCTCGGTGGCGTTGCCGCTGTCGGTCTGCAGCCGCCAGACGAATCCGGGGGCCAGGTCGGCCTCCGCGTTGACCGGATCGAGGCCGGCGACGAAGTCCGCGAGCTGCAGGGAGTCCAGCGGCGCCGCCAGCCGGGCGATGTTCACCTGGGCAAGATCGTTGATCATTGCTTCAACCTAGCCACGGTGCATCAGCGCCGGTGCATCGGTGCCGGTTTGTCACGATAGGTTCTGGCAGGGGAGTGGAACCGGAGCCCTGGGGGCTACGTCAGGTCAGGTACAGCGACTTTCGCGCCGAAGCCTGACAACACAACGCGCATCCCCGCCTACGCGGGATGCCGGCAACCCCGATCACGACAGCCGATCACGACAGCCGATCACGACGAGACCGACGCAGCCGAGGGAGGGTGCCGTGCTGATATTCCTGATCTTCGGCGGGGTGGGGATCGTCCTGCTGCTGCTCGCGCTGATCGTCGGTGACCATCTCGACGGCCTGTTCACCCTCGGCAACGACATGTTCTCCGGTGCCGCGCTGGCCGGCTTTCTGGGCGCGTTCGGTTTCGCCGGCGCCATGGTGCTGGACGCCACCGGGTCGACCGGTGCGGCGATCGGCGGCGGTGTGGTCAGCGGCGCGGTGGTCGGCGCCGGGGCCGGCTATCTGTTCTGGAAGCTCAAGGGCAGCGACAGCGGCGAGAACGTGCGCACCGCCGACCTGGTCGGCCGCGGCGCCACCGTGGTCACCGAGATCCCGCCGGACGGCTACGGCACGGTCTCGATCGTCGCCTCCGGCCACCTGACCACCCTCAACGCCCGCAGCTTCGGGGGGCTGGCCGCCGGTTCGCCGGTGGTCATCACCGCGGTGCTGTCCCCGACGTCCGTGGCCGTCAAGGCCGACGACTGAGCGGAGCCGTCGGCCACCTGCCGTGCGTGGCCCGGGCACCGCTGCACAACACGACCCGAAGCGAGCAACACAACCTGTCCCGGCGGCGCTGCCGCTGTCGCAACACCCGTCGAAGGGGGAGCCATGTTCGGAGTACCTGTCACCGTCGTCGGAATCGTCGGCATCCTCGTACTGCTCGTGCTGATCGGTCTGCTGATCACCACGCGGTACAAGGTCGCCGGCCCCAACGAGGCGTTCATCGTCACCGGCCGTAAGGGCAAGGAGGTGCGCAACCTCGAGACCGGCACGGTCTCGACCGACCTGTCCGGGCAGAAGGTGGTCATGGGCGGTGGCGTCTTCGTGATCCCGTTCGTGCAGAAGCTGCACGTGCTCGACCTGTCCTCGCGGCGCATCTCGGTACAGATTCGTGGCGCGGTCTCGGGGCAGGGCGTCAAGCTCAACCTGGACGGCGTCGCGATCGTCAAGGTCGGTGGCAACGAGGACTCGATCCGCGCTGCGGCGCAACGGTTCCTGAGTCAGCAGGAAGAGGTCGAGACTTTCACCCAGGAGACCCTCGCCGGGTCGCTGCGGTCGATCGTCGGTTCGCTGTCGGTGGAGCAGATCATCAGGGACCGGGCCGCCTTCGCGCAGCGGGTGGCCGACGAGTCCGAGACCTCGTTGACCGGTCAGGGTCTGGTGCTGGACACCTTCCAGATCCAGGACATCACCGATGACGGCTCCTACCTCGCCGACCTCGGCCGTCCGGAGTCGGCGAAGGTCGGCCAGATCGCCGCCGTGGCCGAGGCCGCGGCCCGCCAGGCCGCTGAGCAGGCCCGGATCGCCGCCGAGCAGGAGATCGCCGTCTCGCAGCGCCAGCTGGCGCTGAAGACCGCCGAGATCAAGGCCGAGACCGATGCCGCCTCGGCCACCGCGGCCGCGGCCGGCCCGCTCGCCCAGGCCGACCGGGACCAGGCGATCCTGGCCGAGCAGGAGAAGGTCGCCGTCCGGCAGGCTGCGCTGAAGGAGCGCCAGCTGGACACCGAGGTGCGCAAGCCGGCGGACGCCGAGCGCTACCGGGTGGAGACGGAGGCGCAGGGCCGCCGCAACTCCCAGATCCTCGAGGCCGAGGCACGCAAGGCCGCCTCGATCGCCGCCGCCGAGGCCGACGCCGAGAAGGCCCGGCTGACCGGTGAGGGCGAGAAGTCGCGGCGTTCGGCGCTGGCCGAGGCCGAGGCGATCGAGGGTGCCAAGCGCGGTGAGGCCGAGAAGGCCCGACGCATCGCCGAGGCCGACGCGCTGCGCGCCGAGGGTGACGCACAGGGTGCGGCGATCCTCGCCTCGGGCCAGGCCGAGGCCACCGCGATGGAGAAGAAGGCCGAGGCCTTCGCGCAGTACAACGAGGCCGCGGTGCTGCAGATGCTGATCGAGATCCTGCCCAAGGTGGCCGCCGAACTGGCCTCGCCGATGGGCAACATCGACAAGCTGACCGTGATCTCCACCGACGGTGCCGGGCAACTGCCCAAGCAGGTCACCGACAACCTGACCCAGACCCTGGAGATGCTGAAGGGCACCACCGGGATCGACGTCCAGCAGTTGATCCAGCGCTACGCCGGCGGCGCGCCCGCGCCGTCCGCGGCCGAGCTCGCCGCGCCGCAGCCGGCCGAGTCACCGGCGGGCAACGGCACGCACTTCTGATCCACAGGTCATACCAGCAGCATTCGGCCGGACGACGAAACCCTTCGTCGTCCGGCCGTCGTTTGCGCCTACCGTGACCCCATGCGGACCTTCCGGCAGGTGTTGGTGAACACCCTGATCGCCAATGTGACGACCAGTTTCCTGTGGTTCGCACTCGTCTTCTGGGTCTTCGTCGAGACCCGCTCGGTACTGGTCAACTCGATCATCGGCGGCGCCTACATGGCGTTGCTCGCGGTGATGGGCATCCCGTTCGGCACCTACGTCGACCGGCACCGCAAGAAGCAGGTGATGGTGGCGGCCACGGTGGTCACCACCGCGGCCTATGCCGTCGCGCTGGCGATCTTCCTGGTGGTGCCGACCCGGCAGTTGCTCGATTTCGGCAACCCGGTCTTCTGGGCCTTCGTGCTGATCATCCTGGCCGGTGCGGTGGTCGAGAGCATGCGCGCGCTGACCCTGAGCACCTGCG
>DAIOVT010000161.1:0-3855 GCA_036758885.1 Kineosporiaceae bacterium | reverse complement strand
CGTCGAGAGCGCCCGTGGCATCGCCCTGTCGACCTGCGTCACCCTGCTGGTGCCCGACGAGCAGCATGCCCACGCCAACGGCCTGGTCGGGATCACCCAGGGCGTCGCCTTCTCACTGGTCTCGGTGTTCAGCGGTCTGGCCGTCGGCTATCTGGGCATGCGCTGGACGATCGTCATCGCCTTCGGCCTGACCCTGATCTCGCTGCTGCACCTGTTCACCGTGAAGATCCCCGAGCCCGAGATCGTGCACACCGAGGAGGACCGGCCCAAGGTCGACTTCCGGGGTGCCTACGCCGGGATCATCGCCGTGCCGGGACTGCTGGCCCTGGTCTTCTTCGCCGCGTTCAACAACCTGATCGGGGGCGCGTTCATCGCGCTGCTCGATCCCTACGGCCTGTCCCTGGTGTCGGTCCAGGTCTGGGGGCTGATGTTCGGGATTCTGGGCAGTGGGTTCATTCTCGGTGGCGCGGCCGTGGCGAAGTGGGGACTGGGCACCCGGCCGCTGCGGATGCTGCTGCTCGGCAATCTGGTGCTGTGGACGATCGCGGCACTGTTCGCGGTGCGCGACTGGGTCTGGCTGCTCGGGTTGGGCATCGTGCTGTTCATGGCGATCACCCCGGTGGTCGAGGCCGCCGAACAGACTGTGCTGCAACGGGTCGTGCCGTACGAGAAGCAGGGCCGGGTGTTCGGTTTCGCGCAGACGGTCGAGCTCGCCGCGGCGCCGGTGAGCAGCTTCGTGGTCGGCCCGCTGGCGGCGTTCTGGGTGATCCCGTTCGCGGAGTCCGAGAACGGCCGGCAGGCCACCGGCTGGCTGCTGGGCGACGGCGCCGGCCGGGGCATCGCGCTGGTCTTCGTGCTCACCGGCATTCTCGGGGTGCTGCTGACGGTGATCGCGCTGAGCAGCCGCCCGTACCGGGTTCTCGGTGCCAGTTACGCGGCGGCGGGGGAGCGGCCGCATCTCACCGAGAGCGGCTGAACGGCCTGTACCCGGCGCGCAGATGTGCCGTTCATTGTTCGCGTAACCGCCAGCGCACCATGTCGATGGCGTTCTCGACCGCCTCGCCGATCAGGCCCCGGCGTTGTGCCGAGGTCCGTGCGGCGAGCACCGCGTAGCGATCGGCGGGACCCATCGGCACGCATCGGGCCAGCGCCGGCAGATCGCCGTCCACGGACCCGGGTGCCGGCAGATGCGCGCCCAGGTCCGCGGCGAGGCGGTGCAGTTCGCGATAGCGCTCCACCAGCGGATCAAGGGCGACCCGGTCCTGGGGCTCGGGCCAGACCTGCACCCGGGCCCGGGGGAACGGATCGTCCGGCAGCCATTCGAGAACCCGGATCCGTTGTCCGCCGAGGCAGTCCAGGGTGAAGACGGTCGGCTCGACCTGGTGCTCGGTGAGGATCTGCGCCACGGTGCCGACGTCGTGGCGCACCTCGCCGCCGCCGACCTCATGGCCGCGTTCGATGAGGACGACGCCGAACAGCGGGCCCTGCGGCGCCGCGCGGCAGACGTCCAGCATCTCCCGGTAGCGCGGTTCGAAGACCCGTAGCGGAAGGTGCTCGCCGGGCAGCAGCACCGTGCCGAGGGGGAACATCGGCAACACATCGGGCAGGTTCGGGTCGGGGCTCACAGGTACCTTCCGATCCGGCTGCGGACAGGCCGGTCAGCGCCGTGAAACGGTGCAGCGGGACGTCGACGTCCAGATCGGCCGGCGTGTGCACCCGAGCACCCCGGACGGCGATCGCGGTCGGGCCCCTGCGGGCGTCCTCGGTCCTCGCTCACCCGGCCACGTTAGCCAAGCCGGGTGCCGCCCGGGTCGGCGGGGCGACCCGGCCCGTGATCACGCAGAAGTGCGCGCCGGCCCGGCTCCTCAGCGGCCACGTGCCGCCGCGACCGGGTCAGCCGTCGTACTTCCCGATCAGATGCGGGTGGTGGCGCTGCGCCACGTCGGGGTGGCTACGTACCCGGCTCTTGATCGCGTTCTCGCCGTACTGCGCATGGATCGGGTTGGCCGGATCCGTCGAGACGCCCTGCGCCACGGCGGCCAGGTCCGGTGGCAGGTCCCAGATCGGGAAGGTCGAGTCGAAACGCGGGTTGAAGAAGTACGGCACGCTGATCCGGTCGGCGGTACCGGAGTTGGAGACCACCCGGTGATCGGTCGCCTGCAGGTAGCCGCCGGTCGCGGTCTCGAGCATCTCGCCGATGTTGACGATCAACGCGTCCGGCAGCGGCGGCACCGGAACCCATCGGTCGTCGTGGCGCACCTCCAGACCGGGCCGGCCCGGCTCGACGAAGAGCAATGTCAGCACGCCACTGTCCTTGTGTGCGCCGACCCCCTGATCGCTCGATCCGGCGGCAGGGGTGGCGTCCTCGTCCGGCCGGCCCGGATAGCGCACCACCTTGATCAGCTGGTTCGCCGGGGTGAAGGCGCCGTCCAGCAGGTCGGCCGGCTGTCCGAGCGCCTCCAGCCAGGCGCCGAGCAGCCGCCGGGCGACGGCCTCGAGGGCACGTTCCCAGTCCTGCAGCACGACACGGAACTCGGGCAGCTCGGCCGGCCACGGGTTCGGCCCGACCAGGGTGGCCCAGTCGGGTTGTCCCGGCCCGGTCGGCAGCGGCTCCTGCTCGGGCCCGATGTCGATCTGCTCGCGCCGGTCGACCACACCGCCGGTGAGCTCGCCGCCGAGCCTGCTGTAGCCGCGGTAGTGCGGGTTGTGCACCTTCTCGATGGCCAGCTTGCTCGCCTCGGGCAGGGCGAAGAAGGCGCGAGCGACCTCGAGCAGCCGGCTCTGCAGGTCGCCGGGGATCCCGTGACCGACCAGGTAGAAGAAGCCGAAGTCGCGGGTCGCCGCGCGGAGCCGGTCAACGAACTCGGCGCGGCCGCCGTCGTCCAGTCGGGAGAGGTCGAGCACTGGAAGGGTGGACGGGCCGGTCTGTGGGCCGGCGTCGGTGAGGGTCATCGGATCTCCGATCACGTTGCGGACGAAGGGGTTTGCCGTCGCCCACCCTCGTGATCATGCAGAACTGCGCGGACGGCGCGGAGCGCGCGGTTCGGCATGATCACGCCGGGGTGGGTGGTCAGCGCTGGTGGGCGAGACGGCGGACGACGAGATCGCCGAGCGACTGGATCAATTGCACCAGCACGATCAGCACCACGACAGCGGTCAGCAGGACCGGGGTGTTGAACCGCTGGTACCCGTACCTGATCGCGAAGTCGCCGACGCCGCCGCCGCCGATGGTGCCGGCCATCGTCGAGTAGCCGATGAGCATCACCAGGGTGAGTGTCGCCCCGGCGATCAGACCGGCCTTCGCCTCGGGCAGCAGCACCTTCTGCACCACCTGCACCCCGCCGGCGCCCATCGACTGTGCGGCCTCGACCTTGCCCGGGGCGACCTCGCGCAGCGCCGACTCGACCACCCGGCCGAAGAAGGGGATCGACCCGATGGTGAGTGGCACGATCGCCGCCGTCGGCCCGAACGCGGTGCCGACGATCAGCCGGGTGACCGGGATCAGTGCGATCAGCAGGATCAGGAACGGCAGCGAGCGCCCGACGTTCACGATCACCCCGGTCACCGAGTTGATCGCCCGGTTCGGGAACAGCCCGTCCGGCGCGGTGACCAGCAGCAGCACCCCGAGCGCGCGTCCTGAACCGAAAGCACAGTCCCCTTCCCGCCCAGCTGGACCGAAAGGGGACTGTCCCCTTTTGGTCCATTCCCGCCCAGCTGGACCGAAAGGGGACTGTCCCCTTTTGGTTCACATCCGGTCGGGCGCCTCGATGCCGAGCAGGTCGAGGCCCAGCGCCAGCACCTTGCGGGTGGCCGCGCACAGCGCCAGCCGGGACGCCCGCACCTCACCCTCGCTCT
>DAIOVT010000160.1:0-8165 GCA_036758885.1 Kineosporiaceae bacterium | reverse complement strand
GCGATGACGCCGTATCTGTCGGACGACGACGCCGGTCGCGCGGCGATGCGGGCGACGGCCCGGGAACTCGGCCTGGAACGCTGGCTGGCGGAACTGCCCGACGGCCTGGACACCGAGGCCGGCGAGCAGGGCAGCGCGCTCTCCGCCGGGGAGCGGCAGCTGGTCGCGTTGTTGCGGGCGGTGCTGATCGATCCGAGCGTGCTGGTGCTCGACGAGGCCACCGCGGACGTCGACCCGGTCACCGCCGCACGCGTGGAGAACGCTCTCGCGCGCGTGGGCGAGGACCGGGCCGTCGTGGTGATCGCGCACCGGCCGGACACGATCGAGCGTGCCGACCGGGTGATCCGGCTCGATCGGGGCCGGATGGTCAGTGATTCATCGAGTGATTCATCGAGTGATTCACCGGGTCAGTGACCTCACGATGATGACCCGCCGCCCTTGCCGGCCAGCGCCTTGACGATGGCCGGCGTGACCTGCTCGATCACCCAGGGGTAGGACAACGCGTCCGGGTAGGCGAGATCGGAGGCGAGACCGCTCTCGGAGTCGAGGATCGCCCAGTGCCCCTTCGCCACCGCGGGGATCTTCTGCCACAACGGGTTGCTCTCGAGTTCCTTCTGCGTCATCAGCCCCTCGTCACCGAACGGGTAGGCGATCAGCACCACGTCGGCGTCGACCAGGTCGAGGTTCTCCAGGCTCACCGCGCTCTTCGCACTACTGAACTTCGCCGCGTTGGCCGGCTTCACCAGACCGAGGTCGTCGACCGGCGAGGGAGCCGCCGATCCGTCGGAGGCGTAGGTGATCTGCTCGGGGTGCATGATCAGATACGTGTAGGTCTTGCCCTTGAAATCGGGGTTCGCCGCGGCCGCGTCGGTCGCCGCCTTCTTGTTCGCGTCGATCACCGCCTGGGCCTTGTCCTTGATGCCCAGCCCCTCGCCGGCCCGCAGGATCCGGTCCTGCCAGGTCATGTCGTTGATCTGGGACTTCTCCGAGAACGTGATCACCGGGGCGATCTTCGCCAGCTGCGCGTAGTCCTCGTCCATCGAGTAGCTCTGCATGCCCAGGATGACGTCCGGCTCGGCGGCGGCGACGGCCGCGAAATCCGTTCCGTCAGTGGCGTTGTAGAGCTTAGGCTCGGTGATGCCGAGACCCTTGCGGGCCTCGACCGTGTACGGCGCCGACGTGCTCGCCGGGTAGTCGGCCTCGATCACTGGAACGATGCCGAGGGCATAGGCGATCGACCTGTCACCGCCGGAGACCACCGCAACCCGCTTCGGATCAGCGGGGATCTCTGCGGCACCCCAGGCATTCGCCAGGCTCACCGCCGCCTTGGCCGACGACGAACCGGACGACGCGTCACCGCCGGATCCGCCGCAGGCCGCCAGCAGCAGCACGGCGGACGCCGCGGCGAGTGCGGCGAACCTTCTCTTCTGCGCGAACATGACTGTCCCTTTCCTCGGAAACTCTTGGTACTGAACAGATCTGGGGCAGACCGGGCTGAGGTCAGTCGTGCCGGCCGAGCGGATAGACATGCGGGTGCCCGGTCACCGGATGCGGTGCCACCTCGGCGCGCAGGCCGAAGATCTCCTCGACGAGCTCGGTGGTGAACACCTCGCCGGGGGCGCCGTGGGCGTGCACCGCACCGTCCCGCATCGCGACCACCCGGTCGGCGTACCGGGCGGCCTGGTTGAGGTCGTGGCTGACCAGCACGATGGTGGTGCCGCGGTCGGCGTTGAGGTCGAGCAGCAGGTCGAGGATCTCCACCTGGTGGGCGATGTCGAGATAGGTGGTCGGCTCGTCGAGCAGCAGGTAGGGCGTGCCCTGGGCGAGCGCCATCGAGATCCAGACCCGTTGCCGCTGACCGCCGGAGAGCGAGTCGACCCGCCGCTCGACCAGGTCGGTGGCGCCGGTGGCCAGCAACGCGTCGAGCACGGCGTCCTCGTCGGCGGCGCTGCGCCGCTGACCGAACCGCTGGTGCGGATGCCGGCCGCGCCAGACCAGGTCGCCGACCGTGATCGACTCGGGAGCGATCGGGTGCTGCGGCAGGATGCCGAGGCGTTTGGCCACCTCCCGGGTGGACAGCGAGGTGATGTCGGCGCCGTCCAGCAGCACGGTGCCGGCGCGCAGGCCGAGCAGCCGGGCCAGCGAGCGCAGCAGCGTCGACTTGCCGCAGGCGTTGGGTCCGACCAGCGCCGTGATCGCCCCGGTCTCGATCTCGAGGTCGAGGTGCTCGATCACCAGGTGGTCGCCGTAGCCGACGCTGATCCGTTGGGCGCGAAGCGATTCCGCGTCCGCATCAGCGGCCGGACGCTCGAGCTCGACCGGTGCACTCATGACGTCCCTGCCCTTCGGCGCAGCAACAACCAGACGAAGACCGGCGCGCCGACGAGCGCGGTGAGCACCCCGGTCGGCACCGGGCTGATCAGTGGGGCGTGCTGGGCGGGCAGGTCCGCCGCCAGCACCAGGACGGCGCCCACCAGGGGCGCCAGCAGCAGGTGCGGCCCACGGGCCACCAGCCGGGTGGCGATCGGACCGGAGATCAGCGCGACGAACCCGATCGGACCGACCACGCTGGTGGTCAGCGCAGCCGCAGCGGCGCCGATCACCAGCACCGCGACCCGCACCCGGTGGACCCGCACCCCCAGCCCCCGGGCCAGGTCGTCGCCCAGACCGAGCGCGCCCAGCCCCCGGCCGAGGGCCAGCGCGAGACCCAGGCTCACCACGAGCACGACGCTCAGCAGCACCGCGTCGGGCCACTGCGCGAAGCTGGTGCTGCCGGTGGTCCAGCGCAGCACCGCGGCGGTGGCGGTGCCCTCAGCGAAGGTGAACAGATAGTTGGTCACCGCGATGCCGACCGAGCTCACCCCGATGCCGACCAGCACCAGACGGTAGGTGTCCAGACCGGAACGCCAGGTCAGTGCGAACACCGCGAGCACGATCGCCAGGGCGCCGAGCAACCCGGCGGCCTGCACCCCGAAGCGCATCCCGGGGGCCAGCACGATCACCGCCACGGCACCGGCGGTGGCGCCGGCGGTGATGCCGATGATGTCCGGGGTGGCCAGCGGGTTGCGCACCACCGACTGGTAAAGATGCCCGGCCAGACCGAACAGCAGCCCGCAGAGCAGGGCACCAGCGGCGCGCGGCATCCGGGTCTCGAAGATCACGTAGTCGGCCAGGCCGCGGCCCCGGCCGGTCATCGCGGTCAGCGCCTGGCCGGCGGAGACGCCGTCCGGGCGGCCGAGCAGCGCCGAGGTGAGCACCAGCACGACGATCAGCACCACGAGCGCTGCCAGCACGATCGCCGAGCGGGTCAGGTCCTTGCGGCGCTGGGCGCGCATCCGGGTCCGGGTCGCCTCGCGGAGCGCGGCGCTCACAACGCGGCCAGGTTCGGCCGGCGGGCCAGCCAGACGAAGAACGGCGTGCCGACCAGCGCGGTCATGATGCCCACCGAGATCTCCCCGGCGCCCGGTGCCAGCCGGCCGGCGATGTCGGCGAGCAGCAGCAGGACCGCCCCGCAGCCCATCGACAACGGCAGCGACCAGCGGTGATCGCTGCCGACCAGCATCCGGGAGATGTGCGCGGCGACCAGACCGACGAAGGCGACCGGACCGACGGCCGCGGTGGCGGCGGCACACATCAGCACCGCCACTCCCCCGGCGGCCAGCTGCGCCCGGCCGACCCGCATGCCCAGGCTCGCGGCGGTGTCCTCGCCCAGCCCGAGGATGTTCAGGGTGCGTCCCAACGGCATCGCCATGACCAGGCCGGCCAGCAGGAACGGCGTCGCCTGTTCCAGGATCTTGGCCCGGCCGGTGAGCTGGCCCACCGACCAGAACCGCAACGAGGCGTAGACCGACTCGTCGCGCACCACCAGCAGCGTGGTCACCGAGGCCATCAGCGCGGCGACGGCCGCAGCGGCGAGCACCAGCCCGAGCGTCGAGTCACCCGCACTGCTACGGGTGCCGATCAGATAGACCAGTACCGCGGTCAGACCGGCGCCACACAGGGCGAACCAGAAGTAGCCGTTCAGGCTGTGCACGTCGAGCACCACGATCGCCAGCACCACGAACAGCGACGCCCCGGTCTCGACACCGAGAATGCCCGGGTCCGCCAACGGGTTGCGGGTCAGCGCCTGCATGATCAGGCCGGAACCACCCAGGACGGCGCCGACCGCGAGGCCGAGCAGGGTGCGCGGGATCCGTTCGACCCACAACACGTCGGCGTCGTAGCCCTGCTGTCCGGCGAACACGATGCGCAACACGTCCAGCGGAGCGATGTCGCGGGCGCCCACGGCGATACCGAGCACCAGCATCGCGACCACCAGCACGGCGGCGGTGACCAGGATCGGCACGCCGCGAACCGGGCGGGTGCGCGGCAGCACGGTTCGCCCGGGATCGGCGACCGAAGCACCAGCGACCGCGGGATCGCCGGCAGAGGCGTCGGCGGAGGCGGTGGCGGACGCGACGGCACGGCCGGGCGGGGCAGGCATCGGGGGCACTCCTGCAGAAGGACGACGACGCCCAGATGGCCGGACGCCTGGGTAAGGCTAGGCTTACCTTGTGTTTGTGGATCCCACGCAGGTGTCAGCCCATCCAACGCAGGGGACATCCCTGCACACCGGCGATCGCCCGGACGACTCCGTCGATCTCCGGTTCGACCCGGCCGCCGGGGCCGCCTCCGACCCGTCCGCGGACGACGATTTCGGCGCCTGGGGCCACGAACCGCACGAACACACCTGGCACCTGCTGATCTACGTGCCGCTCGGGCACGCCGTGGTGTGGGCGCACGAGCGCTCGTTCCACCTCACCGGCACGGTCGCGCTGTGGGTGCCGGCCGGGGTCGAGCACGCGGCCAGGTTCGATGCCGACGCCCTGGTCACGCCGGTCGGCTTCGACACCGACCTGTTCCGGCTCGCCTACACCGACTGCACCGAGGTGGTGATCACCGAACGCCGGCGCCGGATGCTGCTGGCCCATCTGCGCGAACGGCTGGACGACGCCGACCCGACCCTCGACCTGTTCGAGGCGATGGTCGAGGACGCCACCCGGGTGCCGCTGCCGATGCCGCAGAGCACGATCGCCGCCGCTGTCGCCGGGGTGCTGCTCGCCTCACCCGGCGATCAGCGCACGGTCACCGAATGGGCCCAGGCCCTGTACACCAGCCCCACCAGCCTGCGCCGGGCGTTCCTCGCCGAGACCGGGCTGACCTTCTCGGAGTGGCGCAGCCGGGCCCGGGTCAACGCCTCGGTCGACCTGCTCGGTGAGGGCCGCATGGTCTCCACCGTCGCCCAGCAGGTCGGGTTCAGCAGCACCAACGGGTTCATCCTGGCGTTCCGCCGCTACTTCGGGGTCACGCCCAAGGTGTTCGCCTCAGGGCAGGCCTGCGCCTGATCCCTCAGGAGCCGGACACCACGGTCTGCGGCTCGATGCCCTCGTCCGAGGCGAGCGCGGCCAGGGCGTCACGGAAGAGTTCCCGCTTCATCTCGGCCAGCACCCGGCCCCGGGTACCCGCGAGCTGCTCGGCGATCGCGACCGCGGTGGTCAGCAGCGAGGCCTCGTCGGCGACGGCGTCCACGATTCCCGCCGCCAGCGCGTCGGCGCCACCGTAGCGCTTGCCGGTCAGGATCGCCTGGTGCGCCGTCGGGCCTGGCAGCCGTTGCTGGATCAACCGGGACATGCCGACCGGGATGACCAGCCCGAGCTGGATCTCGGGCAGGCACCAGAAACCGCGGTCGCTACGCATGATCCGCACGTCGTGCGCGGCGCTGAGCAACGCACCACCACCGAATGCGTGGCCCTGCACCGCGGCCACCGTCGGCACCTCGCTGGCCAGCACCCGGGCGAAGAGCCGCTGCCCCGCCATCACGTACTCGCGCACCTCATCGGGGTCACCGGCGAAGCGCTCGGGCTGGAAACCGGTCGAGTAGAACTTGCCCGACCCCGTGGTGACCAGGGCTGCTGGACCGGACGACGCCTCGATCTCGTCGAGCTGGGCGGTCAGCTGCTCCATGCGCTCGGTGGTGAGCACGTGCTCGTCGTCCCCGGTGGTCTCACCCAGGTGCAGCACGAACACGTTCGACTGGCGGTCGAGCTGGGGCATCGGTTCTCCTCGTTCAGAGCTCGGTCTGCTGTCCCGCGAGCGCACGGCGACGCTGCCGATGATGCCTCAACTCGCGGCGCGGGTCTGCGTGTGCGGCCCGCCGTCCTCGCTCCCGGTGCCGGACGTCAGCGCCGTCCAGTCGAGGATCCGGCCGCAGATCTCGGCCAGCAGCGGCCGGTCGTGCGAGATCGCCAGCACGCCGATGCCCTCGGCCCGGGCCACCCGGTCGAGCTGCTGCCAGATCCGGGCCTGGGTGATCGCGTCGAGGCTGGCGCTGATCTCGTCGGCGACGATGAAGGCCGGCCGGGCCAGCAGCGCCCGGGCCAGGTTCACCCGCTGCAGTTCGCCACCGGAGATCTCGTGCGGAAACCGGTCGAGCCAGTGCGGGCCGAGCAGGGCGCCGTCCAGTTCGGCGATCTCCGGCGGCGCCGCGCCGGTCTCGGCGAGCACGTCGCGCACCCGCCACCTCGGGTCCATCGCCAGCTCCGGATGCTGCAGCACGATCTGCACCGGACAGGCGCCCCGGGGGCCGCGCCGGACCGGTTCGCCGTCCAGCGTGATCGAACCCGATTGCGGCGTCAGCAGACCGGCGAGCAGCCTGCCCAGGGTGCTCTTGCCGGTGCCGCTCGGCCCGAACAGCCCGACCACCTCCCCCGGCTCGATGCTCAGCGAGGCACCCTCGAGCACCCATGGGGCGTTGCGGTGGTAGCGGAACCGCAGGTCCCGTGCGGTCAGCGTCATCGCCTCACCTGCGCAGGGTCGGAGAGAGGATCGGACGGCACCCGGAACCCGTTGCCGGGCAATGCCTCCCACAGTTGTCGCGAGTACCCGCTCAGACCGGCGCCGTCGTCGTCGAAGGCGGCCGGGTCGAGACTGTCGACGGTGCGGCCCTGGTCGGCGATCACCACCCGGTCGGCCACCTCGATCGCGGCCCGCAATTCGTGGGTGATCAGCACCACCGCGGTGCCGTCGTCGGCGAGTTCACGCAGTTCGGCCAGGATCGCCCGCACGTCCGGCGCCGGCAGGCCGGGCGTCGGTTCGTCAGCGAAGATCAACCGCGGACGGCGCATCGTCGCCATCGCGAACAGCACCCGGCGGGTCATCCCCCCGGAGAGTTCGTGCGGGAAGCGGCGCATCACCTCCGGGCCGAGCCCGCGCCGCTGCAGCGCCTGCTCGGCGGCGCCGCGGGCGTCGCGATGACCGGCCAGCCGGGCGCTGCGGGCGACCTGCCGGCCCACCGGCGCGACCGGGTCGAGATAGGTGACCGCCTGCGGCAGCAGCACCGCGTCCCGGCCGGCCAACCGCGACCGCTGCGCGGGCGGCACCACGCGGCCGTCGAACCGCACGGTTCCACTCTCCCGCACGTTCGGTGGCAGCAGACCCAGCACCGCGTGCGCGAGCAGGCTCTTGCCCGCGCCGCTGGCACCGACCAGGGCGACCAGTTCGCCGGCGTCCGCGGCCAGATCCATTCCGGAAAGGGCGGTCACCACCCGCCGGCGCAGTCCGCGCTCGTACTGGACGAACGAGATCCGCAGGTCCTGCACCTCGAGCAGTCGCGCGGCCGCCGGACCCGGTGCGGCGCCGTGTGAGGTGGCCGTGGTGTTCACAGGTGGTGGCTCCTCGGGTCGAGCAGGGCCCGGGCGTTCTCGCCGATCACGTCGACCAGCTTCACCACGATCAGCAGGCACAACCCCGGTAGCACGGCGAGCCACCACGCCCCGGCGGTCAGGTAGCGCATCGACTCGGCGAGCAGTACCCCGATCGAGGGTTCGGCCGGGTCGACACCCAGGCCGAGGAAGGACAGCGCCGCCTCGTGCAGGATCGCGTGCGGGAAGAGCAGCACCGCACCGACCAGGAAGTGCCCGATCAGTTGTCCCGCAACGTGTTTGCGGGCGATCCACCAGGGGCCGTGACCGAGCCGCCGGGAGAGCGCCGCGTAGTCGGAGGTGACCACGTCGCGGGCCCGGCTGCGCAACACCCGGGTGAGCGTGGGCCAGTGGGTCAGCGCCACGGCGAGGATCACCGCACGGGTGCCGCCGCCGAGCGCGAAGGAGATCAGGATCAGCAGCACC
>DAIOVT010000159.1:0-8344 GCA_036758885.1 Kineosporiaceae bacterium | reverse complement strand
CGGATCGCCCAGGTGCGCGCGGCGCTCGCGGCGGGCTGCAGCACGCCGGGCGAGGTGGTCGCGCGGGTCTACGCCGACGTCGACCAAAGCCTGTGGCCCGCAGCTGAACACAGCGTGCGGGCCACCTTGGCCTATCTGCGTACGGACTCCTGAGGCCTGCGCACGGACTCCTGAGAGCCCACGAGACCGGGCGGGTCAGCGCGCCCGGCGGCGCAGCCGTTCGATGTCGAGCAGGACCACCGCGCGCTGGTCGAGACGCAGCCAGCCGCGCGCGGCGAAGTCGGCCAGCGCCTTGTTCACCGTCTCGCGGGAGGCGCCGACCAACTGGGCCAGCTCCTCCTGGGTGAGGTCGTGGGAGACCCGCAGACCCTCGTCGGTCGGGTTGCCGAACCGCTCGGAGAGGTCGAGCAGCGCCTTGGCGACCCGGCCCGGCACGTCGGAGAAGACCAGATCGGCCAGGGTCTCGTTGGTGCGGCGCAGCCGGCGGGCGAGCGCCTTCAGCAGCTGCTGGGCGACGTCCGGGCGGCCGGTCAGCCACGCGGTCAGGTCGTCGTTGCCGACACCGATCAGGGTGGTGTCGGCCACCGCCGTGGCGGTCGCGTTGCGCGGTCCGGGATCGAACAGCGAGAGCTCGCCGAACATCTCGCCCGGCCCCAGGATCGCCAGCAGGTTCTCGCGGCCATCGCCGGAGGTGCGGCCGAGTTTGATCTTGCCCTCGACGATCACGTAGAGCCGGTCACCCGCCTCGCCCTCGTGGAACAGCACCTCGCTGCGCCCGATGTCGCGCCGGGTCATGGTCGCCTGCAGCGCCTGAGCCGCCTCGTCATCGAGTGCGGCGAACAGCGGTGCCTGCCGCACGACGTCGTCTTCCACCTGACTACTCCTTCACCGCGTCCAGCGGGACCAAGATCCAAAACGTGGGTTCAATAATGTGTCGAACCTATCGTTCGCGTCGAAGTCTGCCGTACCGGCCGGTGATTGAGGCAGAGGTTGGATCAGCGAATCGGATCGCTGCTCAGGGCGCGCAGGGCCAGCGCGTAGCAGTCCAGGTCGTCGAGGACGGCGCGCAGCGGTTCGAGGCAGGCCGCCTCGCGCCGGCAGCCGGCCTCGTCCGGGGGTATGCCGATCAGTGAGCGCAGGCCCTCGGGCAGTGCCGGGGCGGCGGGCAAGGACCTGTCGGCCGGAGGTTCCAGGGCGGTCACCGCCGCCACCGCCAGGTCGATCCGGGCGACGACCAGGCGCCGCCAGTGCTCGACCTCGCGCAGTTCGGCGAGCATCTGATCGCGGTCGCCGTCCCGGTCCCGATCTGCCACCCGCGGCAATGTCACGACGCTCATTCCCACGATCACTCCTTCCCCGACTACCGCCCCGTGCGCCGATCGGCCGAGCGGTATCCAGGGTTTCGTCGCCGCAGGTCAGGGGCTTGATCGAGGGATCGCCGCGACCACCCTCCCGGCGCAGGCGATTACCCCGAGCGGGCTTGTCCGCGTCACCGAGCGCAGGCGCTGCGCCCGCCCGGGTGGCCGAGACGCCGTCGTGGTACCAGCCGATCGGCGTGCATCGCGGTCAAAGCCGGGCGTCGTACCCTGTCGGTGTGATCGAGCGCTCTCGGGGCAAGGCGCCGGCTCGTGGGCCCGTGCCCGCCCCCCAGGTCCCTGGGCGCGACTCGAAGAGACATCGAGTGCCGAAGGGCCATGCGTGATCCATCGTTCGACACCGGCTCCGGTGCACCGTCCGGCCTGGGCCGTCGACCTGACCAGCGCGACCAGCCGGGCACCGGCCTGGCAGATCGAGCGGTTCTCGGTGCCCGAGGGGCATCTGCGGCATTCGGCGGTGCTGATCCTGTTCGCCGAGCGGTCGGCTTCGGGCGCCGAGCGGTCCGTCACCGGCACCCGCCCGGGTGACCCGGGCGGCCTGCTGGGCGGCGTCCCCGATCTCGACGTGCTGCTCACCGAACGCGCGCAGACCCTGCGCGCGCATCCCGGCCAGGTCTCCTTCCCCGGCGGGCGGCTCGACGAGGACGACGACGGGCCGGTCGCCGCCGCGCTGCGCGAGGCCGTCGAGGAGACCGGCCTGGACGCCTCGGGCGTCGAGGTGCTCGGCACGCTTCCCGAGGTCTACCTGCCGGTCAGCGACAACGGGGTGACCCCGGTGCTGGCCTGGTGGCGGCGGCCCACACCGGTGCGCGTGGTCGACACCGCCGAGGTGGCCGCAGTGCTGCGGGCGCCGGTCCGCGGGCTGGTCGATCCGGCCAACCGGTTCCAGGTGCGCACGCCGAGCGGATACGTGGGGCCGGCGTTCGAGGCGTCCGGGCTGGTGGTCTGGGGATTCACCGCCCTGCTGCTCGACCGGGTGCTCGACCTGGCCGGCTGGAACCGGCCCTGGGACACCGGCCGGATCCAGGAGTTCCTGCCGTGAGCGGGCTGCTGATCGACCTGCTGCTTGGGCTGATCCTGATCTGGTACGCCCGGATCGGGTACCAGCGTGGCCTGGCGATCGGAGTGCTCTCGCTGTTCGGGTTCGTGCTCGGCGCCTATCTCGCGGTGCGTTTCGTGCCCGACCTGCTCAACGGCCGGGTGACCGGCATGACCCGATCGATCGTGCTGATCGTGGCCGTGGTCGGCGGTGCCGGGCTCGGGCAGTTCCTCGGCAGCCTGACCGGTTCGCGGCTGGCCGCGCTGGTGCGCCAGGCCGGCCTGGGCCGGGCCGACCGGGTGCTCGGCGCCCTCGCCTCGCTGGTCGCCACCGCCCTGATGATGTGGTTCGTCGCGGACGCTGCGCGCGGCTCGGCCCCGCCCGGGCTGGCCCGGTCGATGGCCTCCTCCGCCGTGCTGCGCACGATCGACGGCCTGGTGCCGACACCGCTGGACACGGCGGCCGCCACCTTCCGCAACCGGATCATCGGGTCGGCGACGCCGCGGGTCTTCGAGGACCTGATCCCGGAACCGCTGCAGCACGTGGCCGCCCCGGACATCTCCAGCCTGGACGCATCGGCGCAGGCGACGCTGCGGCGCACCACCGTGAAGATCACCGGCGACGCGGCGTCCTGCGGTCGCGCGCAGGAGGGCAGCGGCGCGGTGATCGCCAAGGAGCGGGTGATCACCAATGCGCACGTGGTCGCCGGGGTGCGTCGTCCCGAGGTGACCCTGGCCGGCGGCAGCCGCACCTATCAGGCCTCGGTGGTGCTCTTCGACCCGGTGATGGACGTCGCGGTGCTCCGGGTGCCCGGGCTGACCGTCGCGCCGCTGTCCTTCGGCGAGGACCTCGAACGCGGGGACGCCGCGGCGGTGGCCGGCTTCCCCGAGAACGGCCCGTACTCGGTGCAGCCGGCCCGGGTCAGGTCGCAGCTCTCGGCCCGCGGACAGGACATCTACGGCAGTGCGGGCGCCGTCCGCAGCGTCTACTCCTTGTACGTCTCGGTACGCCAGGGCAACTCCGGCGGTCCGGTGGTCAACGCCGCAGGTCAGTTCGTGGGGCTGGTGTTCGCGCGCTCGCTGGACGACAGCCAGACCGGATATGCGCTTACTCTGAGTGAGATCAAAGGCAAGATCAGTTCGGGCTCGACGGCAACCGAGCGGGTCTCCACCGGGGCCTGCACGTCCGCCTGAGCACGGGGTTATAGTCGCGGGCGGGGGGAACATCTGGTTCGCTTCGGGCCAGACCGGTTGGGAGAACGGTATGACCGCGGAGACTGCGACCGGCAGGCGAGGGTGGGCGAAGCTGGCTCTGCCGGTACTGGTGATGCTGACCGTCGTGATGATCCTGGTGACTGCCGGGATTCTCGCGGGGATCATGCGATCGCTTTCCGCCAAGAACGACACGCTGCGTGAGCTGCGAGCTCAACAGGCCCAGGACGCCGCGAAGCCGGTGCCCGTGGTGTCGGCGCTGCCCGCCCCGACCCTCGATCTGGCCGCGTTGCGCACCCAGTACGCCAAGGTGCAGGCCGCGGACAAGAACGTCGACGCCCAGACCACGAAGTGGCAGCAGGGTGGTAGCAGGATCAAGATCATCGTGGACGCGATCCACACCTGTGTCAGCGAGGCCGATCGCTACAACCGCGCGGCGGCCCGGTTCTCCGCGGCACAACTCGGGGGGCTGCCGCAGAGCGTGGACCTGAAGAGCGCCACCACCGATTGCGGTGGCGCGACGTTCCGCAAACAGGCGGAGAAGATCTGATGCCCGAGAGGACACACACCGACGAGGCCGCGACCGACGTACGTAGTGGACCGCTGACCCCGCCGCCGCTGCCGCAGGTGCACGTCCCCACAGCTCAGCCGCCCACAGCTCAGCGGTCCCCTGTCGAGCGGCCCACGGTCGAGCGGGTCGAGGCCCAGCCGCCGCCGTTGCCGCCGCCGCTTCCTGGTCCGGACGCCGCCGCCGCGACGTTGGACGCCGCGCAGCAGAGCGCAGAAGTCGAGACCACAGAAGCCGGGACCACACAAGCAGAGACCACGGACGCCACCGTCGAAGAGGCGGCGGCGGATACCGCGGCCGAAGACACGGTTGAGACCGTCGCCCTCGAGGACGGGGCCGCTGACCGACCGCGGACGGCGCACTGGGGCGCGGGCGGGCTGTCATGGCCGCCGCCGCTGGTCGAGGAGGCAGAACCCGCAACCGACACGGAGACCGCCGAGCCGGAAGCCGATGCCGGCCCCGATGCCGAACCGGACACCAAGGCTGAGCAGGATCCTGATGCCGAACCGGACGTCGATGCGGAACCCGCGCCCGAGGCCGAACCCGAGGCTCTCGCTGAGCCGGGACCTGCCGACCCGGAGTCGGTGCCCGCGCCCGAGCCGGCCGGGCAAGGGCCCGCTGAGCCGAATGCAGCGGTCGATCCGACGGCCGCCGAACCCGTGCAGGCCGAACTCGAGCGGCCCGGCTCGGCGGAGACGGAAACCGCCGAGCCCGAGCCCGAAGAGGCGCCGGCGCCTGAAGCCGAGGCCGCACCGGAGCTCGAAGCCGAGCCGGAAACGGCGCCGGACCTGGAGTCCGAACCCGCTGTGCCGGCGGAACCCGCTGTGCCGGCGGAACCCGCTGTGCCGGCGGAACCGGCGGCGCCGGCCGAGCTCTACCCCTCGGGTGCGCACCAGCTGCGGCCGTACCCGCCGCCGGCACCTCCGGGGCAGTACCACGCGGCTCATCCCGGCACGGGGTACCAGCAGGTCACGCATCCCTCGGGAGCGGTGCCCGCCCAGCCCGGGCCGGCCCAGGGGATGTCGCCGACCCGATGGATCGTCGGGCTCGGGATGCTGAGTGCCTTGTTGTTCGTGATCTCGGCGGGCGCCGCGACCTGGTACTACGTGCAGAACGGGAACCGCGACGAGAGCATCGCGCAGCTGCGCGCCGAACACGACAAGTACGCGCTCGACTCTGCCGCCGCTGCCGCGCTGCTGGCCGAACCGGCCGACGCCAAGGTCTCGCAACAGCTGGCCGCGACGGCCACGGCGACCAAGGCCTACTACGACTTCAACGACCGGTTCGACGCCAAGTACCCGCGTCGGCAGACCACGATTCCGCTCAGCGCCGGGTTGACCTGGAACGAGCAACTACGCGTGTGCTTGATCAGCATGCTCGACTACAACCGGTCGGCGGCGCGGTTCTCCGTCTCGCAGCTGGGCGGGCTGCCCGCGAGGGTGGACATGACCAACCCGGTGTACAACTGCGGCCAGCGTCAGTGGCCCGCCGACTGAGCGATCCGCCGACTGAGCAATCCGCTGACTGAGCACCCGCCGACTGAGCAACCCGCCGACCGGGCGACCACGGGCAAGCTCGCCGGCGGCTCTCAGCGCAGGTGGGCCCGCACGTCCTGATCGAGCCGGCCCTGGCGTTGTGACACGGCGGTGTACTGACCGCCGACCCGGGGCAGCCAGCCGAGCAGGGTGTCGTTGACCGCGGACGGCGCCTCCTCCGGCAGGAAGTGACCGGCGCCGGTGACGATCGAGGTCACCGCGTCACCGCGGATCCGGTCCCGTGAGTCGTTCAGGCACCAGGTGCTGACGTACCGGTCACGGGAGCCGACCATCTGCAGCACCGGCACCTCGATCGCCATGTCCAGCAGCTTCAGGGTGTCGCCCACCGGCTGCCGGGCGGTGCGCCGTCCGGCGAGCACCGGCACGTTGCGCGAGTACTCCAGCGCCGTGTGCACCGCGGACGGCGCCGACATCGCCTGCTGGTATCGGGCCAGCAAGGGGGTCGGCGCGTACCCGTCACCCCAACCGGCGCTGATCGTCGCGGCGGCGCCGCCGTTGCGCAGCCGCCGCTCGGCCAGCCCGGGCACCCGGTTGCGGAACAGCGCGATCAGGGCGTCGGGCGGTCCCGGACGCATCAGCGCACTGCGCATGCTCAACGGATGCCCCATCGACAGCGTCGCGATCGCCGAGGTGACCTGTGGCTGCAGCGCCGGCATCGCCCAGGCCAGGTAGCCGCCCCAGTCGTGGCCGACGATCACCGCCTCGCTCTCGCCGACCGCCCGCACCACGCCGGCGACGTCCGCCGCCAGGGTGTGCAGGTCGTAGCCCTGCGGCGGCTTGTCGCTGCCGCCGCAGCCACGCAGGTCCATCGCGACGACCCGGTAGCCGGCCTCGGCGAGCACCGGGATCTGTGCCCGCCAGGCCCACCAGAACTGCGGAAACCCGTGCAGCATTAGCAGAAGCGGACCCTCACCGGCCTCGGCCACGTGGAAACGACTGCCGTTCGCGGCCACGAAGCGGTGCTGCCACGGCCCGGGCAGCAGGATCTCGGTGGGGTCGAAGGTCACCGCGGCTTCGCGTTCGACGTGGCCCCGGCGTCGGGCTGCTCGACCCTGGGGTAGTTGAGTGCCGGGTCGGGAAGGGGTTCGACACCGCTGACCGGGCTGATCGCCCGTACCGTCTCGTTCATCGCCCGCATGCCCCGCGCCGGTCCCCTGATCTTGGAGACCCGCCGGTAGCCGATGAAGGCGACGATTCCGGCGGTCAGCAGGAACAGCACGGCGACGATCAGGAAGGCCCAGCCGGGGGCCAGGCCCACGGCCGAGATGCCGTAGGCCAGCGCGATGGTCAGCAGGATCGAGGCGAGCAGTGCCAGGTAGCCGGCGGCACCGAACAGCGCGCCGCCCATCGCCCCCTTCTTGACGTCGGCCTGCATCTCCAGCTTGGCCAGCGCCACCTCGGCCCGGAAGATGTCGCCGAGGTCCTGGGAGGCCTGCGCCACCAATTGCCCGACCGTGCGCTCCTGCGACACCGGGGTGCCTGCGCTCAGGTGCGCGTCAGGGCGACGCGGCGACTCCATCTCCATGCACCTGCTCCTTCGAGCGTCGATCTATCCGAGAACCGTCGGGCTGTCAGAGAACCGTCGGGCGGCCACACAACCGGCGAAGAGCCTACGGCCACGCACGCATTCGCCCACATTCTCATGCTCGGCCAGGTTCGAGCGCGAACAGAGCCGTAGATGTGCCGCACAACTGCTCACCCCGCCGTGATCATGCAGAACCGCGCGACCACCGCCGTGATCATGCAGAACCGCACGCACGGCCCCGGAACCGGCGAGAGCCGCCCGCACCCGATGGGGGTGCGGGCGGCTCATGTCCGTCGATCCGGAACCGTCAGTCGCCGCTCGGCTTCGCCATGCCCTGGGCGATGCTCGACATCACCGACGAGTCGGCCAGCGTGGTCTGGTCGCCCACCTCGCGGCCCTCGGCGATGTCACGCAGCAGCCGGCGCATGATCTTGCCGGACCGGGTCTTCGGCAGCTCCGGCACGATCATCACGGTCTTCGGCTTGGCGATCGGGCCGATGTCGTGGCCGACGTGGTTGCGCAGTTCGGCGACCAGGTCCTTCTCCTCGACACCCTCCGCGGCACCCTCGCGCAGGATCACGAAGGCGACGACCGCCTGACCGGTTGTCTCGTCGGCGGCGCCGACCACCGCCGCCTCGGCCACCTTCGGGTGACCGACCAGCGACGACTCGATCTCGGTCGTCGAGAGCCGGTGGCCGGAGACGTTCATGACGTCGTCCACCCGGCCGAGCAGCCAGATGTCGCCGTCCTCGTCCTTCTTGGCGCCGTCACCGGCGAAGTAGAGGTTCGGCCAGCGCGACCAGTAGGTGTCCTTGTACCGCTGCAGGTCACCCCAGATGCCGCGAAGCATCGCCGGCCACGGCTCGGTGAGCACCAGGTAACCGCCACCGCCGTTGGGCACCGGGTGCGCCTCGTCGTCCACGACCTCGGCGCTGATGCCGGGCAGCGGACGCTGCGCCGAACCAGGCTTGGTCTCGGTCACCCCGGGCAGCGGCGAGACCATGATCGCGCCGGTCTCGGTCTGCCACCAGGTGTCGACGATCGGGGCCTTGTCGCCGCCGATCACCCG
>DAIOVT010000158.1:0-8351 GCA_036758885.1 Kineosporiaceae bacterium | reverse complement strand
CTCCGTCGCCGCCGACCCGGCACTGACCGCACTGCGGCGGGTGGCCAACGGGCAGGTCGCCGCGGTGGGTGGCAGCGCCGGATACGGCATCGCGGCAGGCTCACGGCAGCACGGCTGGGTGGTCGGTTACCAGGGCAACATCGCCTTCGCTGTGCTCGTCGAGCCGGGCACCGGTACGGGCAACGACCTGGCCGTGCGCGCCGCGACCGTGGCCGCGCAGTTCCTCGGCTGAGCCCGAGGCCGGGCTGCTTCAGGTGGCGCCCGGGCGCAGGGCTCAGCGAAGGCAGATCGTGGTGAGCGCGTCCAGGGCGGCGGTCCAGCGCACCTCGAGCTCGCCGAGGTCGGTGTCGGGCGGCAGATGCTCCTGGGTCAGATCGAGCACCGTCGACTCCCCGTCCGGGCGCAGGTCGAGCTCCACCACCGTGGCGGGTGCGTCCGGCGCCGCATGCCAGGAGACCCGTAGCTGCTCCAGCGGGTGGAAGCTGCGCAGCACCCCGCTCGGACCTTCCTCGGTGCGGTAGGGCTCGCCCTTGCCGCCCAGCCGGGCTCCCGTGCCGAGCAGCGCCTGGGCACCCTCGTCGCTGACCAGCACCTCCCAAACGTGAAGGGGTGGTGCCGCCACGCTTCTGCTGACGTTCACCACCCGCGGCGACCCCTCGAGATCGCCGGAATCCTCGTGCTGCGTCGTTGCCGTCATCGGCTCCTCCAAGCACTGAACTGCACTGCTGAGGTCGCCCCCAGTCCACCGCGACCGGCCCCACGGGACAAGTCCCCCATTGAGTCGACCGCGGCCCCCGATCTCCTCGGTCGACGGCCGTGACCTGAACCGGCGGTCTGGCCTGAACGGGTGGCCGCGCTGCCACGGACGGCGCAATTCGCCGTCGTCCGCTGATCGGACGCCGCCGCGCTGCCGACCTCCCTGGGCAGTCACCCGCACCGACGTCGCCCGTCAGCCGCGGTGGCGACGGCGATTCGGAGGACGGCTTGGCACTGCTCTCACCGGCACGGATCCGCGCCCTGCTGCCGGTCAGCCTCGGCGCCCTGGTGCTTCCCCTGGCGATCTCGCTGACACCTGCCTCGGCGAGCGCGGGCGCCGCCGGACTCACCGGCGAGACGGTCGAGGGCGTGGTCGACGTGATGGCGGTCGACCACCATCTGCCCGAAGCGGGCGAGCCCCACGGCGGGCACGAGGAAGGGGCACTGACCACCACGACGGTGCTGCGCACCTCGACCGGCGTCGTCCCGGTTCCGGGCAGCCTGGCCCCGGGCCTGAAACGTGGCCAGCGGGTGCGGGCCACGACCGGCGGCGGCGCTCGCGGGGGGTACAGCACCGCACCCGTGGTCACCTCCGTGACCCCTCTGGCCGCCGCGGCGACGACCCCCGGCTATGCCGCCGGCGGCTCGGGTGCGGGCAGCTACGCGACCTGGACGTCGACCGGCCGGCACTCGCTCACCGTGCTGCCGGTCTACTGGACGGCGAGCCGCCCGCAGTCGCCGTCCGCCGACACGCTCGGCTCCCTGGCCGATCGGACGGCGGCCTACTGGTCGGCCCAGTCCGCCGGGCAGTTGACGGTCACCACCAAGGTCGCCGCCTGGCAGCGGATCAGCGCGCCGAGCGGGTGCGACTACGCCGAGATCATGAAGAGGGCGCTGAGCGTCAACAAGCTGGCGGCCCCGGGCACCAACCAGCACGTGCTGGTCTACTTCCCGACCCTGGCGGCCTGCGACTGGGCCGGTCTCGGGTCGATCGGCGGGCCCAACATCTGGGTCAACGGTTACCCGCTGACCGACGTCTTCTCCCACGAGTTCGGTCACAACCTCGGCATCGGGCACGCGAACACCCGGCAGTGCGTCACCGGGTCGGGCCGGGTGTCGCTGTCGGCCAGCTGCTCCGACCAGGCCTACGCTGACAGCGCCGACGTGATGGGGTTCGCCACCTACGCCGCCAGCAGCGGAACCCTGAACAGCGCGCTCGCCGATGCCCTGGGCATGCTCCGTTCGGTGCAGCCGCCGGCCTCCGGCACCAGCGAGGTCACCCTGTTCCCGCTGACCGGCGCCGGCCAGGTCCGTGCGGTCAAGATCCCGGTCACCGGCGGCACCGTCTACCTCGACTACCGCCCCAACGTGGCCCCCGACACCCGGCGCAGCGCCTGGGCCGGCATCCAGGCGCACTTCCGGCCCAGCGGGTCGGCCACCCCCACCTCGTACCTGCTCGACATGCAGCCCTGGACGGCGACCCCGTTCGGTTCGGCGTCGATGCCCGCCTCGTCGGTGTGGCGGGTGCCGCTGAACGCCGGTGTGGCGGTCTCGGTGATCTCGACCGGCTCGACGGCCCGGCTGCGCCTGGCCCGCACCGCGAGTGACATCACCCCGCCCTCGGCACCGGAGGTGACGTACGAGGCCCGCACCGCCAATGCCGGCGCCGTGACCTGGACGCCGTCCCACGATGCCGGCAGCGGCATCGCCGGCTACCGGGTGCTGGCCAACAACGCCACCGCGGGATTCGCCGGGCCCTCCGCCTCGACGTTCGGGGTGTCCTGGGCCGCGCCGGTGACCGCGATCCGGGTAGAGGCGGTCGACGCGGCCGGCAACACCGCCCGATCCGC
Organism: Kineosporiaceae bacterium; assembly: GCA_036758885.1. Taxonomy (GTDB): domain Bacteria; phylum Actinomycetota; class Actinomycetes; order Actinomycetales; family Kineosporiaceae; genus DAIOVT01. The sequence goes on along the minus strand of DAIOVT010000158.1, from coordinate 5,745 downwards.
CGACCCGTTGAACGCCACGAGCCGGATCGAGACCTCCGCCTACTCGGCGCCGGTCGGCACACCGATGGTCAGGACGCCGGGCAGCGGGGCCGCCGTCCGGACCCGCAGCGTGAATCTGACCTGGGCCGCGCCGTCCGGCGGTGGATCGGTGAACGGCTACCAGGTCTACGTGAACGGACGCCCGATCGGCGGTGTGCGCTCCGCTGCGACCCGGGCACTGGGTCTGACCCTGGGCAACGGCCCGGCAACGCTGTCCGTCGCGGCGCGGGGCGTCAACGGCAAGCTCGGCAAGGTCGCCGCCCGCACGATCACCGTCGACACGGTGGCACCCGGCAAACCGGGCAAGCCGCGGCTGAACAAGGCCAGGCGCACCCTGTCGTGGAAACGGGCCGCCGATCGGGGCACCCCGGTCAGGTTCGAGATCCGCGCCCGCAACAAGGTCCTGGTCACCACCTGGTCGGCGTCGGCGAAGCTCAGTGTCGCCCAGTACCGGGCGGTCCGCGCCGCCAAGGGCGCGACCGTCGAGGCGGTCGACCGGGCCGGCAACCGCTCGGGCAAGGTCAAGCTGCGGGTCTGAGGACGGCACGGACGATGCCCGGCCCGCTCACGGAATGCTCAAATAATCAAGAACCCGACAAGGCGGAAACCTGCCCGTAACCGGGCAGTTCCTGGCTGCTCGCGCCGAACAGGAATCAAGCGGTCGATCGGGTTAGGCCTTTGGGACCGAAACGGACAGTTCTCCCGGGACCTTTGGTCCTGGGATGTCACAGAACGGACACCTAGCGTCAAGGAGTCTTGTCGTTCCCTTAGCGCGGAGGTGGTTCCACGTGACCGAAAGCTCTCGACGAACACCTCCCCTGATCGGTTCCAAGGTGCTCCAGATGGAGCCGCTCACCCAGTGGTGGAACTTTGAGGACGACGTCTGCGTCGCGCTCCGCTCGGTGAATCTCACCCCCGTGGTCACCGTCGGTGGAGCGCTCGACCTGCGCGCCGTCCAGCCCTGTCGCATGGCGCTGGAGGCGGCCCTGCGCAAGCGCCCGCGCACCCTGCTCATCGACCTCACCTCGGTGACCAGCACCGAGGCCAGCGGCGCCGGCGTACTCACCGCGATGCGCCGCACCGCGACCTGGCACGGTGCTGACGTCTGGCTGGCCGCCGTACCCGACATGGTGCGCTCCGAGCTGGACCGCAGCGGGGTCAGCGCCCAGTTCCCGATGGCACGCAACGCGCTGCGCGCCATCGAGGAGATCCGCCGGCAGGCGCCGCCGCGCACCCTCGGCATCCAGGTCCGTCCCGCTCGTCCGAACCCGGGACTGGATACCCGGACGGCCTGAGTGCCGATCGCCGTCTTCATCCTCGACGATCACCAACTGGTTCGACGCGGTCTGCGCGAGATCCTCGTCGAAGCCGGCGAGATCGAGGTTGTCGGCGAGTCCGGATCCGCCCGGGAGGCGACTCCGCAGATCCTGGCGCTGCGTCCGGACGTCGCCGTACTGGACGCACGCCTGCCCGACGGTTCGGGCATCGCGGTCTGCCGCGAGGTCCGCACCCTGGCCCCGGACGTCCAGGTGATCATCCTGACCAGCTACGACGACCCGCAGGACCTGCGGGCCGCCGTCGACGCCGGTGCCTCGGCCTGCATCCTCAAGGAGATCCACGGCGCAGACCTGGCCGACGCCGTCCGCCGGGTCGCCGCCGGCGACAACCTGATCGGCCGGCCGGCACCGCCGCGGGCCGGCACGGTCGGTGCTCCGCCCCCGGCGGGTCCGGTCGATCTGCCCGCCCAGCGGCTGCAACCTCCGGCCGCCGGGCCGCCGGGCCGCACCCCGGAACTCACCCCGCAGGAGACCCGGGTGCTCGACCTGATCGTCGAGGGCCTGACCAACCGGCAGATCGGTGAGCGGCTGAACATCGCCGAGAAGACGGTGAAGAACCACATCACCTCGTTGATGGCCAAGCTGCAGGTGAGCCGGCGCACCCAGGCGGCCGTGTACGGCGCTCGGTTGCGCGGCGGGTATTGACCCCTTGGCCGCACGACGGGGGGCGAAGCGGACCGGCTCGCTGACCGGTATCGACGCCGAGATGGACGCCGCTCTCGATCTGGAGGCGCTCGACTTCGAGGCCCTGGTGGCCGGGGCGCCCGTGCCTCTCGTCGTCGTCACCCGGCACGGTCTGATGATCCGGTTCGCCAACCGGGCCGCGGCCGGGCTGCTCGGCCTCAAGCCGAAACACGTGGTCGGCAGGCCGCTGACCGAGTTCCGTGAGCGGCGGGGCGCCGGGCAGGAGACCGGCCGCGCCGGCGGCGACCTGCCCGATCCGCTGCCGGGCGGCGACGATCCGGTCGGTCCCTACTCGTGCCGGCGCACCGACGGACGCACCGTGCTGCTCGAGGTGCACACCTCGCCGTTCCACGCCGACTCCTCCGGCGCCGAACTGTGCCTGTTGCATCTCGTCGACGTCACCCGGCGGCGCAACAAGGACGCCGCCCGGCAACGCCGTGAGGCGCTCTCCGCCGCGGTCTCCGAGGTTCGCCTCGAGGTGATGCGCGGGGCGGGCATCGACGACGCGCTCGCCCTGATCTGCCGTCGGGCGCGCGAGCTGATGCAGGCCGAGGACGCCGTCGTCCTGGTGCCGGACGACGCCCAGATCAGCGCCGAGGTCCGGGCCGGATCGGGTCCGTCCGCGGCACCGCTGGTCGGCTCGCGCGTCGACCTCGACGGCAGCGTCGCCGGCCGGGTGCTCGACCGCGGCCTGCCGGCGCGCACCTGCGGATCGGGACCCGGGGTGGTGGTGATCGACGGGCTGTTGCCGGCGAACGCCAGCGGCGCGGTGATCGCACTGCCGGTGCGCACCCCCGAGGTGGCGATGGGGGCGCTGTGCCTGCTGCGTTCCTCCGAGGAGCCGTTCACCTCGGGCGACCTGAAGATCGTGCTCGCCTTCGCCGATCAGGCGGCGGCCGCGCTGCACATCGGCGACCTGCGCGAGGCCCGGGAGCGGTTGCGCGTGCTCGAGGACCGGGAACGGATCGCCCGCGATCTGCACGACAGCGTGATCCAGGACCTGTTCGCCGCCGGAATGGCTCTGGACTCGGTGCGTCCGCACGTGGCCACGCCCGAGGCCCGGGAGCGCCTGGCGGCGACGATCGAGGAACTCGACGGCACGATCAAGGCGATCCGGGCCACGATCTTCGCGCTCGCCCCGGACGGCGACGTCCCACGCTCACTGCCCGTCCAGCTCCGGCAGCTGCTGCTCAACCGGGAGCTGCCGCTGCAGCATCTGCCCGTTCTCGAACTGGACGGTGACCTCGAGTCGCTGCCCGGTGCGGTGACCGACCACGTGACGGCGATCGTCGGCGAGGCGCTCTCGAACATCGCCCGGCACGCTGGGGCGACGTCGTCGGCGGTGACGGTCGGCCGCGATGTGTCCGGAACCCTGCTGGTCCAGGTCCGCGACGACGGTCGCGGCTTCCACCCGGACACCCCCCGCGGCGACGGCCTGCACAACATGCGCCGCCGGGCGGAACTGCTCGGCGGGCGCTTCGCCGTGGTCACCGCTCCCGGCGAGGGGACGACGGTCACCATCACCGCCACGACCTGACGTCGGGAGTGGCACCCGGCCCGTCCCGGACGCGCGTGAGGGAGGCGCCGCCGTGCGCGCCTCCCTCACGAGTCGGATCAGATCGATCAGCTGCAGCCGGACGTCGAGCCGCAGCCCTCGCAGACGAAGCAGGAGCCGGCCGGACGCATCTTCGTGCCGCAGGTGAAGCAGATCGGCGCGTCGGACGCCCGGCCCTGCATCTTCTCCAGCAGCTCGGCGCTCGAATGCACCTGTCCGGTAACGGGTTTGGCCGCCGTGAGGGTGAGGTCGATCGACTGCTTGACCGGCGCCTCGGACGTCGCCGGGCGGGCCTGCGGAGCCTCCGGAGCGGACTGCGCCAGGCTCTCCAGGTCCTCCTCGCTGGCGTCGTCGTCCTCGACCGGCAGATACGAACCGGTCTCCAGGTGCCTGGTCCGCTCCGCGGCCGTGTAGATGCTCAACGCCGCCCGGGTGTCGAAGTCCAGGAAGTCCAGGGCCAGACGGCGGAAGACATAGTCCATGATCGACTGCGCCATCCGGACGTCCGGGTCGTCGGTCATCCCGGCCGGCTCGAACCGCATGTTGGTGAACTTCTCGACGTAGGTCTCCAGCGGCACACCGTGCTGGACGGCGATCGAGATCGCCAGCGAGAAGGCGTCCATCATGCCGGCCAGGGTCGAGCCCTGCTTGCCCAGCTTCAGGAACACCTCACCGAGGCCGCCGTCGTCGTAGGAGCCGGCGGTCAGGTACCCCTCGGCTCCGCCGACGGCGAACGAGGTCGTGGTGCTCGGACGGCGCTTGGGCAGCCGCCGCCGGATCGGCCGGTACTCGATCCGCGGCTCGACCTCGGCCGGGGCCGGCGCCGCGGTGTCGGCGTTCTTGGCCTTGGCGTCGGAGAGCGGCTGACCGACCTTGCAGTTGTCGCGGTAGACCGCGAGCGCCTTCAGGCCGAGCTTCCAACCCTGGTAGTAGACGTCGCCGATCTCCTCGATCGTGGCCGTCTCAGGCAGGTTGACCGTCTTGCTGATCGCCCCGGAGAGGAACGGCTGGCAGGCCGCCATCATCCGCACGTGGCCCATCGGCCTGATCGCGCGCTCGCCCATCGCGCAGTCGAACACCTCGTAGTGCTCCGGGCGCAGGCCGGGAGCGTCGACGACGTGCCCGTGCTCGGCGATGAACTCGATGATCGCCTCGACGGTCTCCTCCGCGTAGCCGAACTTGCGCAGCGCCCGCGGGATCGTCTGGTTGACGATCTGCATCGACCCGCCGCCGACCAGCTTCTTGAACTTGACCAGAGAGAAGTCCGGCTCGATACCCGTTGTGTCGCAGTCCATCATGAAGCCGATGGTGCCGGTCGGGGCGAGCACGCTGGCCTGCGCGTTGCGCCAGCCCGAGGTGTCACCGATCGAGATGCCGAGCTCCCACTGCCGGGCCGCCTCGCGCTGCACGTCCTTGTCGAGCGAGACCACCGAGCGGATCGCGTCGTTCGCCGCGGCGTGCTTGCGCATCACCCGGCGGTGCGCCTCGGAGTTGCGGGCGTAGCCCTCGTACGGACCCACCACCGCGGCCAGTTCCGCCGAACGCCGGTAGGCGGTGCCGGTCATCAGCGAGGTGATCGAGGCGGCCAGCGCGCGTCCGCCCTCGGAGTCGTAGCCGAGGCCTGAGGCCATCAACAGCGCGCCGAGGTTGGCGTAGCCGATACCGAGCTGACGGAACTTCCGCGTGGTGTCCCCGATCGCCTCGGTCGGGAAGTCGGCGAAGCAGATCGAGATGTCCATCGCGGTGATCACCAGCTCGACCGCCTTGACGAACCGGGCGGTGTCGAAGGCGCCGTCCTCGGTGACGAACTTGAGCAGGTTCAGCGAGGCCAGGTTGCAGCTGGAGTTGTCCAGGTGCATGTACTCCGAGCACGGGTTGGACGCCGTGATCCGGCCCGACTCGGGCGTGGTGTGCCAGTCGTTGATGGTGTCGTCGTACTGGATGCCGGGGTCGGCGCACTCCCAGGCGGCCTTGGCCATCTTGTTGAACAGGTCCTTGGCGTCGATCTCCTCGATCACCTCGCCGTTCAGCCGGCCACGCAGCGCGAACCTGTCACCCGCCTCGACGGCGCGCATGAACTCGTCGCTGACCCGCACCGAGTTGTTGGCGTTCTGGTACTGCACGCTGACG
>DAIOVT010000157.1:0-8381 GCA_036758885.1 Kineosporiaceae bacterium | reverse complement strand
CACACCGCCGACACCGGTCTGGCCGCCCGTCTGGCGGGTCTGCAGAAGGTGGCCGAGGCCGCCGGCAAGGACGCCGCCGCGCTCACCGCCGACCTGCGCTCGGCCACGGTGGACGGCGCCGAGACCGCCTCTGCCGCACAGGGTGCCACCGTCGAGGCGAGCCGGGCGCTCGGTGCCCTGCTCGACGCCAGGATCGGCGACCTGTCGATGAAACGCACTCTGACCGTGGCGCTTTCGTTCACCGGACTGCTGCTGGCGGGGTGGTTCGCCACCGGGGTCGGCTGGCGCACCACCTCCGACATCCGGATGGCCGCCGATGCCGTGGCCGGTCTGGCGGAGGGCGACGGGGTGGCGCATCCGGTGCCCGGCGGACGCGACGAGCTGGGCGGTCTGGGCCGCTCGGTGGCCGCCGCCCGCGCTCGGCTCAGCGACCAGACCCAGGCCCTGGCCGACGCCCAGCGCAACCGGGAACTGGACCTGCAGCGGCAGATGCAGGAGCGGGCCGAGGCCGAACATGCGGCCAACGCCGCCGCGCAGGCGATCATCAGCCGCACCGCGGACGACGTCGGCGCCCAGCTGGCCGCGGTGCTCGAGCAGGCGGACGCCGTCCGGTCGGCCGCCGACACCATCGACAGCCGGGTGGTCACCACCGAGACGGCCTCCCGCGAGGTGCGCGGCCGGGCCAATGACGCCCAGGCGATCGCGGCCTCGCTCGGGGAGTCGTTGCAGGACGTCACCCGGATGGCCGACATGATCTCCGGGGTCGCCGAACAGACCCACCTGCTCGCCCTGAACGCCACGATCGAGGCGGCCCGCGCGGGCACCGCCGGACGTGGCTTCGCCGTGGTCGCCGGCGAGGTGAAGGAACTCGCCTCGACCACGGGCCGGTCGACGGTCGAGATCTCCAGCACCGTCGCCGAACTCGGCAACCAGGCCCGCCAGATGGCCGCCGCCGTCGAGCAGATCGCCGCCGGGATCGCCGGTCTCGACGACGTCACCGCCGTGCTCGCCTCGGTGGCCAGCGACCAGCGCGACGTGGTCGGAAACCTCAACTCCACGTTGACCTCCGCGATCACCCGGGTGGCCTCGATCGGCGAACCGAGCACCGCCGAGGGCGCCTGATCCCACAGCTCGATACCCTGAGGCGGACCACGCCCTCCGAACCCTGCCGTGATCATGCAGAACTGTCCCGGGCCGCATCTCCGCGGGGGGTGTCGGTGCTGCGCCGTAGGGTGCTGCACATGTCCTTCGACGGCCCTCTCGACGCGCGCCTCGACAATGCCGAGCGACTCGACGTCGAGGCCGTCACGGTGCCCTACATCAACCACGCGATGGCCCATCTCGGATCCCCCTTCGTGACGGCTGTGACGGTCACCCGGCGCACGGGCCATCCGCCCGGCAGCACCGAACCCCTCGGCGTCGAACTCGAACTGGTGCTGCGTGACGCCACCGGCGCCCGGCTCAACCTGCCCTTCCGCATCGAGATGCCGGCCCTCGAGACCGGGCGCCCATGGACGCCGGAGGTCACGAGAGCACGGTTGGACGCCCCGGCGCTGGCCGCCCTGGAGACCTCGACCTCGGCCGACCTGCAGATTCTGGTCCGGGCCGCCGGACCCGGCTCCGCCCGGCAGGATCCGCCCGCCGAGCAGCACGTACCGTTGCGCGCGCTCGCCGCCCGGCACTGGGTCTTCGACCCGCAGGCGCAGCTGCGCAGCTTGGAACACCTCGCGGTGTTCGTGCAGCCGAACAACCCGCGCGTCGCCGAACTGGCCGGGTCCGTGGGCGACGACCTGCTGCGGCGTACCGGACGCGCCTCGCTCGCGGTCACCGAGGTCACCCCGGAGCGGATCGACGAGGTGGTCGAGTCGATCTTCCGCGTCGTCCATGACCTGGGCATCAGCTATGCCGAGCCGCCGGCGAGCTGGGGGTACGGGCAGGTGGTGCGTTCCCCCGCCGAGGTGCTCGACGGACGCGTCGGCACCTGCCTGGACACCACGCTGACGTTGGCCGCGATCATGGAGCATCTGGGCATCGGCACCCAGATCTGGCTGGTGCCCGGGCACGCCTTCCTCGGCTACTGGCGGGGCAGCGGCATGGCCCTGCCCGACGTGGTCAGCCTGCAGGCCGGCAGTGCGATGAACGCGGTCGACCTCGGCCTGATCGGGTTGCTCGAGACCACGATGCTCACCCGGGAGCGGCGTCCCCCGCGTGACCTGGTGCGCCGTGCCCGGCAGGCGCCGGTGGACACCTGGATCCGCGGCGGCTCACACCGGATCATCGGCGTGGTCGACCTCGCGCTGGCCCGCCTCTCAGGCCTGATCCCGTTGCCCACCAGGAGTTCTCGCGCCGACGGGACCGTCGAGGTCGTCGAGTACCACGCGGCCGAGACCGTGTCGGCGGCGCCGCTGATCGATCACGGGACGGCGACGCCGGCTGCGCGCCGTCCGGGGGTCGAGGTGCCACCGCGGGTGCAGGCCTGGAAGAACTCGCTGCTCGACCTGACCTTGCGAAACCCGTTGCTGTCCATGACGTCCCGGATCACGCAGCTTCCCCTGGTGGTTCCGCACGGCGAACTCGGCACGCTGACCGATCTACTGCAGGACGGCGGCGCGCTCACGGTGCGTCCGGAAGACGATCGTCCCATCCCGACCCGGAATCCCGATTCCGCAGCCGTCCTGCCCGGTGACCTGGAACGCAATCTGCTCACCGCACGGTCGACGGTGTTCAGCGAACTCGACTCCGAGGAACACCGCAAGCGCCTCACCCGGTTGCGGTATCGGGCTCGAAGCGGCCTGCAGGAGACCGGCGCCAACCTGCTCACGCTGACCCTGGGCCGCATCGACTGGCAGCTGGGTGACCGTGAACTGAGTGCACCGCTGTTCCTGCTGCCGGTACAGCTGAAGGGGGTGATCGCGCCGTACAAGGTGGTCGCCGACCCCGCCGGGCAGGTGACGCTGAACCTCTCCCTGGCCGAGAAGCTGCGCCACGAGCTGGGTTTCGAGATTCCGCAGCTCGCCGGGGGCGACGGATTGCCGATGCGCACCGACGGCGAGGGGGTCGACGTCCGGGCAGCGCTGCGAAGCGTCCGGGAGGCGATCGCTGCGTCCGGCCTGCCGCTCCGGGTCGACGACGAGGCCCGTCTGGCGATCATCGCGTTCACCGGCTACCTGCTCTGGCGCGATCTCGACGAGCACTGGCAGACCTTCCTGGACGCACCGTTGTTGCGGCATCTGGCGCTGACCCCGAACCAGCCCTACCCGAGCGAGAAGTCCGACCGGAGTGACTCTCTCGACGCGATCACCGCGGCCTCGCCGTTGCCGATCGACGGGTCCCAGGCCGAGGCGATCGGTGCCGCCCGGGACGGCCGGAGTTTCGTGCTGGAGGGGCCGCCGGGCACCGGGAAGTCCCAGACCATCGCCGCGATGCTGGCCGATCAGACCGCCCTGGGCCGCACGGTGTTGTTCGTCGCCGAGAAGGGCGCGGCATTGGACGTCGTCCGTAACCGGTTGCAGGAGTTGGGCCTTGGTGAGCTGATTCTCGACCTGCACGACGACGCCGCCACCCCCACCGAGGTACGGGGACAGCTGAAGCGCGCCCTGACCCTACGGCCGGCACCCGATCGCGACGCCTACCGCACCGCCGCCGACGACACCGCCGCCTCGGCCTCCGCACTGTCCGGCTACGCGCGACGGCTGCACGAACCGAACTCGGCCGGGCTGTCGCTGTACGCGGCCCGGTCCCTGCAGCTCACCCGGGGCGAGGGCCCCCGCCTCGACGTGCCGGCCGACGCTCCGGGGGTTCGCGAGGCGGTGGCCGCCGCGGTGCCCGCCCTGTCGGCCCTGGGCCGAAACACCTGGCAACAATGGGGTTTCGCGACCCGGTTCCCTGAGATCGGTGAGGCCGGCGGGCCGGCGGGCGCAGCGCCGGCGCAGCGGCCTTGGCAGCTGACCGGCGACGAGAGCGCGGCACTCGACGATCTCGTCCGCGCGCGGGGCCACGGCGTGTCCGGCGCCGTGTTCTCCGCCGCCCGGACCCCTGCCGACCTCGCCGGGGTGGCCCGGCTGATGACCGAGGGCGCCGCCGACCCGCACGTGCTGCGCGAGATCGGTTCCGCGCGTTGGCAGCAGGCGCATGACGAGCTCGCCGCGCGCACCTCCTCGCTGGCCGAGGCCACCGCGACGGAGCTCGGCGAGTTCGACACCCAGGTGTTCGGCGTCGACGAGCCGGTGATCAACCAGGTCCGCCAGGCCGTGCGCGAGGCCGAGTCGTCGTTCTTCGTCGGACGTCGCAAACGCCTGCTCGCCGCCGCCGCACCGCTGCTGGAACGGCTTCGGCCGGGCGTCGACCTCGATCCGAAGCGGCTTCCCTATCTCACCGAGCAGGTCACCCACCGGGCGCAGCAGGCGCGCGACCTCGGTGCGTCCTGGCGGGCCCTGCCGGGGTGCGCGGCGCTGCCGGTGTCGTTCAACCCGTTGCTCCCCGAGGCGGCCGAGCAGCTCCGGGTCACGCTCGCCACGCTCTCCTCGGACGCCGCCACCCTGGCCACGCTGTCGGCGCCGGCCGCCCAGGCACTCACCCGGGCCCGAGCCTCGGAGCCGCCACTGCCCTCGGACCGGACGGCGACGGCCCGCGTCGTCGCCGCCGGGCTGGCCCGGATCTGCGACGCCCTCGCCGCCTTTCCCGCAGATGTGCAGCGCTGGGCCGACTCGCTGACCCCCGGCGACGGGCTGTTGGCAGCCTGGACGGCGAGCGCCGCCGAACGCGACGCGGACCGGACCGGAGCGGGACTGCGCCGCTGGGCGGAGACGGCCGCGACGCTGGCACCGTTGCGGGAGCACGCCGAAGCAGCGGCCTGGCAACTGCTCACCCTCGGGGTCGACCCCGCCCAGGCGGTGGCCGCCGTCGACCGTGGACTGGCCGCCGCGTCGGTCGCCGAACGCCTTCAGCAGCAAGGGTTTGCCGACTTCGACGGCGAACTGCAGGACCGTCTGGTCTCGCGCTTCCAGCAGGCCGGTGAGGATCTTCGGCACAGCCTGCGCGAGGTGCTTCCGGCCACGGTCGTCGAGCAGCGCCCGTTCGGGGCGATGAGCGGCGCGATCGGTGCGATCGGGGCGGTCGCGGCGCTGGAGCGCGAGGTGAACCGGTCACGCCGGGGCATGTCGGTACGCCGGCTGATCGAGACCTTCGGTTCGGTGATCGGCGAGGTCACCCCGTGTGTGCTGGTCAGCCCCGACTCGCTGGCCCGCTTCTTGCCCCCCGCAGCGATGACCTTCGACCTGGTGGTCTTCGACGAAGCGTCCCAGATCACTGTCGCCGACGCGGTCGGCGCACTGGGCCGGGCGCGCGCCGCCGTGATCGCCGGCGACTCGAAACAGTTGCCGCCCAGCAGGTTCGGCGGATCAGGTGCCGGTGACGAGACCGATGCCGTCGAGCCGAACGAGTTCCTGTTGCCGCAGGACGAGGAGAGTATCCTCTCCGAGGCGGTCGCCGCCGGAGTGCCGCGGCTGTGGTTGTCCTGGCACTACCGCAGCCGGCACGAGTCGCTGATCGCATTCTCCAACAACCACTACTACGACGGCCGGCTGCTCACCTTCCCCGCCGTGCCGGGCGGTGGCCGCGACGCCGGGATCAGCCTGCGCCGGGTACCGGGCACCTTCATCCGCCGGGCCGGCAACGAGGGTGCTCTGCGCACCAATCCGGTCGAGGCCGCCGCAGTGGTCGAGGAGGTGGTGCGTCGCTGGCGTGAGGGCGAACGATCCCTGGGCGTGGTCACCTTCAACATTCAGCAGCGCGCCCTGATCGAGGAGCTGATCGCCGCCACCGGAGACCCCGAACTCCTTCTCGCGCTGGAGGATCGGCGCGGCGGCATCTTCGTCAAGAACCTCGAGAACGTGCAGGGTGACGAGCGCGACGTGGTGCTGTTCTCCACCGGGTTCGCCGCGGACGCCAAGGGCGTGCTGCCGCTCAACTTCGGGCCGCTGAACCGGCTCGGCGGTGAACGCCGCCTCAACGTCGCGGTGACCCGGGCCAGACACCGGGTGATCGTGTTCTCCTCGTTCGACCCCGCCGATCTGCGCGCGGAGCAGACCTCCTCGACCGGCATCAAGCATCTGCGCGCCTACCTCGATCTCGCCGCGGCGATGAGCGATCCGCGCGAATCCACGCACGACCCGTACGAGGGCGCCGGCTCGCCCGCCGAACCGCACATCCACCTGCCTGACCGGCATCGGGACCAGATCGCCGAACGGCTGCGCAGTCGTGGCCTCGGGGTGCGCACCTCACTCGGCGCCTCGGACTTCCAGGTCGACCTGGCCGTGACCCCGGCCGATCAGCCCGCCGGCGCCGCACCCACCCTTGCCGTACTGCTCGACGGTCCCCGCTGGGCGGGGCGACGCAGCACCACCGACCGTGACGCGCTGCCGGTGACGGTGTTGCGCGACGTGATGGGCTGGCCCGACGTGCTGCGGATCTGGCTGCCGGCCTGGCTGGCCGAGCCCGACCGGGTGATCGACGACGTGGTCAAGGCGGCACAGTCCGCCGGTACCACGGTCCGGCACGAGCGCGAGTCGCTGCACCTGCGCTCCTCACACACCGTCCCTGCCGGGAGTTCCGCCGCTCCGGCGCAACCGGACACCGTCACCGAACCCGCGTCCGGGGCGCCGTCCGCCGAAGCACCACCCACCGAAACACCGGCCACCCGAACACCACCCACCCGAACACCGGCCACCGAACCACCGGCCGATCCAGCGTCGGACGACGAGACGACCCTTGCACCACCGCCACCGACCGGGATCGCCACCACCTGGCACGATCCTCGTGATCTCACCGAGCCCTACATCGAGTTCGCCCCAACCGTCGTCGGCGGATCGAGCCGGCTCAACTGCCTGACCACCGGACGTCCCACGCCCCACGTTCTCAACCTGATCCACGGCATCGTCGCCACCGAGGGCCCGCTGTCACCCACCCGGCTCACCCGGCACCTGCTCGCCTGTCACGGCATCACCCGGGTACAGGGGGCCAGGGTGCACGACGTCATCGCCTGCCTGCCGCCGGACCTGGTTCGCGACGACGCCGGCTTCATCTGGCCGCGTGAACGGAACCCGTTGGCCTGGAACGGATACCGCGTCCCCTCGCCCGGCACCAAGCGACCCCTGGAGGAGATCCCGCCCCGCGAACTGGCCAACGCCCTGACCGACCTGACCCGGGCCGCGATCGGCATCGAGCAGGAGGAGCTGTACCGGCACACGGTCAAGCTGTTCGGCGGCACCCGCGTGACCGACACGGCCAGAACACCTTTGGACGGCGCCCTGCGCCAAGCAGCCACCGAGGGACGCCTCTCGGTCGTATCCGGAGTCGTCCACGCCCCCCGCTGACCGTGATCATGCAGAACCGTGATCATGCAGAACCGTGATCATGCAGAACTGCACGCCCGTCCGCCGATCCGCACACACAGGCCACCCCCACCCCAAGCGTGATCATGCAGAACTGCACGGCGCCGCCCCGCCCGTGCCTAGGGCGACCCCCAACCCCCGGCGTGATCATGCAGAACTGCACGGCGCTGCCCCCTCGCCGTGCATAGGGCGACCCCACCCAGTTCGTGATCATGCAGAACTGCCTGGGGCCGGTCCTCTTCTCAGGTGAGGTGGCGCGGCACGGTTCGCTGAACGGGCTGGCATAGGGTCTGGCACCGAGCGAACGAGGTCAGCGCCGACCAGGACGGTCGAGCACAGCGAGCGAGGGGCAGGCACGTTCAGCGAACCCACCCGTGAGCCGCCGCCCCCAATCACCAGAGGTCAGCGGCGCACCCAAGCAGTTCTGCATGATCACCATGGGGTTGGAGGTCGCCCTACGCACGGGTGGGGGCACGTCCGCGTGCGGTTCTGCATGATCACGGGGCGGGACGCCGAACGGGCGGCCCTCCCGGAGGAGGACCGCCCGTCGGTTGACGTGCTTGGGGGTGAACCCTGCTCGCAGGATCAGAAGTCCATGCCGCCCATACCACCGTCGCCACCCGGCATGGCCGGAGCGGCCTTCTCGGGCTTGTCGGCCACGACGGCCTCGGTGGTGAGGAACAGGGCCGCGATGCTGGCCGCGTTCAACAGCGCCGAGCGGGTGACCTTGGCCGGGTCGATGATGCCCGACTTGATCATGTTGACGTACTCGCCGTTGGCCGCGTTCAGGCCCTCGCCCTCGGGGAGGTTGCGAACCTTCTCAGCCACGACGCCGCCCTCGAGACCGGCGTTGACCGCGATCTGCTTGAGCGGAGCCTCGAGCGCCACCTTGACGATGTTGGCGCCGGTGGCCTCGTCACCGGTCAGCTCGAGCTTCTCGAACGCCGGCACGGACGCCTGGATCAGCGCCACGCCACCGCCGGCGACGAT
>DAIOVT010000156.1:0-8404 GCA_036758885.1 Kineosporiaceae bacterium | reverse complement strand
ACAGCGCATGACCGACCGCCGTCGACAGCCGCCGGGCCTGCGCGTCGAGGTGGGTGTAGACGTCGTCGGTGCAGTGCCGCAGCGTGGCCAGACCGGCCGCGGTGGCCACCGGGTTACCCGAGAGCGTGCCGGCCTGGTAGACCGGCCCGGCCGGGGCCAGGTGCGACATGATCTCGGCGCTGCCGCCGAACGCGGCGGCCGGGAATCCGCCGCCCATCACCTTGCCGAAGGTGAACAGGTCGGGGGTGACCCCCTCGATGCCGTACCAGCCGGCGGGCGAGCAGCGGAACCCGGTCATCACCTCGTCACTGATCAACAGCGCGCCGTGCTCGCCGGTCAGCCGGCGCAGCGCCTCGGTGAAGTGCGGTACCGGCGGGACGACGCCCATGTTGCCGGCCGCCGCCTCGGTGATCACCGCGGCGATCTGTTCGCCGTGCGCGGCGAACGCGGCGTCCAGGGCCTCGAAGTCGTTGTAGGGCAACACGATCGTGTCGGCGGCACTGGCCCCGGTGACCCCGGGGGTGTCCGGGAGCGCGAAGGTGGCCAGCCCCGAACCGGCCGAGGCGAGCAGCGCGTCGACGTGCCCGTGGTAGTGGCCGGCGAACTTGACGATCTTGTTGCGTCCGGTGACGCCGCGGGCCAGCCGGATCGCGCTCATCGTCGCCTCGGTGCCCGAGGAGACCAGCCGGACCTGTTGCAGCGGAGCCACTCTGGCGACGATCTCCTCGGCGAGGGCGACCTCGTTCTCGCTCGGGGTGCCGAACGAGAACCCGTGCCCGGCGGCGGCCTGCACCGCCTCGACGACCGCGGGGTGGGCGTGGCCGAGGATCATCGGGCCCCACGAGCAGATCAGATCGATGTAGCTGTTGCCGTCGGCGTCCCGTAGATAGGGGCCCTTGCCGCTGACCATGAACCGTGGTGTGCCGCCGACCGCCCGGAAGGCACGGACGGGAGAGTTCACCCCGCCCGGGGTGACGGCCAGGGCTCGCTGGAAGAGCCGTGCGGAGGTTGCCGTGACATCGGCGAGCGGCGCGGTCACGAGTTGCGCAGGCTCGCGCGGATCCGGTCCAGCGCCTCGCCCAGGGCGGTGACCAGTTCGGGGGTGAGCGGGTCGAGGATCGAGGCCCGGACCGTCGCCACGTGCGCCGGGGCGGCGGTGTCGATCGCGTCGAACCCGGCCTCGGTCAGGGTGCACATCACGCCGCGGCCGTCCTCGGCGCTGGGACGGCGCTGCACCAGCCCCCGCTGCTCCATGCGGACGACGGTGTGGGTCAGCCGGGACCTCGAGTTCACGGCCCGCTCGGCCAGTTCGGACATCCGCAGTGCGCGCTCGGGATGCTCCGAGAGCTGGACCAGGATCTCGTACTCGGCCAGCGACAACTGCGAGTCCTCGACCAGCTGACGGTTGAGCCGCTCGTTGACCATGCGGGTGACGTCGAGGTAGGCCCGCCACACCGCCTGTTCCTCGGTGTTCAGCCACTTCGGTTCGTTGGTCGCGTCCGTCGTCAGCTCCTTGGTCACGTCTTCGATCATCGAAGCCATTCAGCCACCTCGACCCCCCAATAGGTGAGGATCACCTGCGCGCCGGCCCGCCGGATCCCGGTCAGGGACTCCAGGATCGCCGCCCGGCGATCGATGAATCCGCGCGCGGCCGCAGCCTCGATCATCGCGTACTCGCCGCTGACCTGGTACGCAGCCACAGGGATCTGCACCGAGGAGGCGACCCGGTGCACCAGGTCGAGATAGCTTCCGGCCGGTTTGACCATCACCATGTCGGCGCCCTCGGCGACGTCCAGGGCCACCTCGCGCAGCGCCTCGACCGCGTTCGCCGGGTCCTGCTGGTAGGTGCGCCGGTCACCCACCAGGCTGGAGTCGACGGCCTCCCGGAACGGTCCGTAGAACGCCGAGGCGTACTTGGCGGCGTAGGCCAGGATCGCGACGTCCTGGTAGCCGGTGCGCTCGAGTGCCTCACGGATCACGGCGACCTGGCCGTCCATCATCCCGCTCGGCCCGACCACGTGTGTCCCGGCCTCGGCCAGGGTGACCGCCATGCGTGCGTAGACCTCGAGGGTGGCGTCGTTGTCGACCCGGCCGGCGTCGTCCAGCACGCCGCAGTGACCGTGGTCGGTGAACTCGTCCAGGCACAGGTCGGCCATCACCACGACGTCCGACCCGACCTCGGCGACCACCTCGCGCACCGCGACCGACAGTGCGCCCTTCCCGTCGCAGGCGGCCGAACCGGTGGCGTCCTTGTGCTCGGGGACGGCGAACAGCATCACCCCGCCGAGCCCGGCGGCCGCGGCCTCGGCGGCGGCCTTGCGCAGCGACTCGCGGGTGTGCTGGACGACGCCCGGCATCGAGGAGATCTCGCGCGGCGCGGAGAGGGCCTCGTTGTAGAACACCGGAAGCACCAGCTCGGCCGGGTGCAGCCGGGTCTCCTCCACCAACCGACGGATCGCCGGCGTCGAACGCAGCCGGCGCGGTCTGACCCGGGTCATCGTGCTCTCCTTCGCGAGCCACCCCGGCGCAGGCTGGGCCGGAGCACCGGCTCCCCCGACTCCTGGGCGCTGGTGCGCAATGCGTGCCCGTACTCCGCGAGCGCATCGATCACCGAGGCGACCGACGGCTGCGGAGCCAGCACGTCGACGGTCAGCCCGTGTTCGCGGGCCGTCTTGGCGGTGGCCGGTCCGATGCAGGCGACCACGGTGTTCGGGTGCGGCTTGCCGGCGATGCCGATCAGGTTGCGCACCGTCGAGCTCGAGGTGAACACCACGGCGTCGAACGAACCGCCCTTGATCGCCTCCCGTACCTCGGCCGGCGGCGGCGCCGCGCGCACCGTGCGGTAGGCGGTGACGTCGTCGACCTGCCAGCCCAGCTCGGTGAGCCCGGCGACCAGGGTCTCGGTGGCGATGTCGGCGCGGGGCAGGAACACCCCGGAGATCGGGTCGAGACCGGGGTCGAACGGCGGCCATACCTCGAGCAGCCCAGCGGCGCTCTGCTCGACCCCCTCGCCGGGCACCAGATCGGCCATGATTCCCCACTCGCGCAACGCTTTTGCGGTCACCTCACCGACCGCGGCGACCCGCAGACCGGCGAGTACCCGAACGTCCAGACCGAGCGAGGTGAGCCGTTCCTGCACCGCCCTGACCGCGTTCACCGAGGTGAACCCGATCCACTGGTAGCGGCCGTTGACCAGCCCGGTGATCGCCTTGTCCATCTGCTGCGGGGTACGCGGCGGCTCCACCGAGATGGTCGGGACGACGCGAGAGCGGGCGCCGTGCTCGGCCAGCAGCTCGACCATCGGCGCGGCCTGGTCCTTGGTGCGCGGCACCAGCACCCGCCAGCCGAACAACGGCCGTTCGCTGAACCAGCGGGCGGCCCCGGCCTGCCCGGCGGCGTCGCCGACCACCGCCACCAGCCGGCCGCCGGAGGCCTCCCCGATGTTCTCCATCAGCTCTGCCGAGTCCGCCAGAACCCCACGCGCGCAACGCTGTTCGAGGGTCGACCCCTCGGCCACCAGAACCACCGGGGTCTGGTCGTCACGACCGGCCTTGACCAGTTCGAGCATGGTCTCGCCGATCTCGCCGGCCGAACCGAGCACGATCACGGTGCCGCCCTGCAGTGCGGCGCAGTCGGGGGCGCCGTCCGCGGGGTGCACGACGTGGATGGCGTCGTCACCGTGCGGGATCAACATCAGGCCAGCGTATGCCGGTACCGCGTAGGCGTCCGGCACGCCGGGCACCACCTCGACCGGGATCCCGGCCCGCACGCAGGCCTGGAACTCCTCGGCCAGGCCGACCGCGGTGGCCGGGTCGCCGTCCATGATCCTGACCACCAGGCCGCCCTCGACGGCCAGCTTGACCAGGTCCTTGGCCCGCCGGGCCCAGGTCAACGGCCGACCGTGCTCGTCGGAGGAGTCCTCGCCGAACCCGTCGTCGCCGAACCCCGCGCCGATCACCCGAACGTCGGGCCGGCACCGGGTGGCCAGCAGCTCCTCGCGGTCGAGGTGATCGACGACGATCGCGTCGGCCCGGCTGAGCCGGTCGACCGCCCGCAGGGTGAGCAGCCCCTCGTCGCCGGGGCCGACCCCGACGAAGCTGACGCCGCACCGTCGATCGGATTCACCGAGGGCCCGAACCGCGGCGACCCTCGGAGCATTCATGGTTCTCACCGGGCACCATCCCGTGCAGATGAGGTGGTCACAGTTGACTGTTCCGCTCGCTGTCCGGCCGACTGCTCGCTGCCGCCACCGACCAGGTCGGCGGCACCGTCGCTGAGCATCTCGGCGGCCAGCATCACGCCCAGGGCGTCGGCCGCCTTGAGCGCTTGCGCCGGATCGTCCGGCGGAAGATCCACGCTCGCGCTGCGGCGCATCAGCCGGGAACCGTCGACGGCCGCGAGCGTCGCGTCCAGGCTGAGCCGGTCCCCGGTGAGCCGGGCCAGCGCACCGAGCGGTGCCGAGCAGCCCGCCTCGAGGGCCGCCAGCAGGCTGCGCTCGGCGAGCACGGCGAGCCGGGTGGGCAGATCGTCGAGCCGGCCCAGCAACCGGGCGACCCGGGCGTCGCCGGCCGCGCTGCGGCACTCGATCGCCAGCGCGCCCTGGCCCGGGGCCGGGGTCATCCGCTCGGCCTCGAGCACCTCGCTGACCGCTCCGGCCCGGCCCAGCCGGCGCAGCCCGGCGTGTGCCAGCACCACGGCGTCCAGGTCGGTGCCGACCCGGCCCATCCGGGTGTCGACGTTGCCGCGCAGACCGACCACCTGCAGGCCGGGGTACAGCGCGCGCAGCTGGGCGGCGCGGCGCGGTGAACCGGTGCCGATCACGGCCCCGCCGGCCGCCTCGGCGAGTTCGGCCAGGGTCAGCCCGTCGCGGGCCACCAGCACGTCACGCGGGTCCTCACGCTCGGGCACCGCGGCCAGCAGCAGACCGTCGGCCGGAGCGGTGGGCAGGTCCTTGAGCGAGTGCACGGCCAGATCCACCGAACCGGCCAGCAGTTCCTCACGCAGCCGTGAGACGAAGACGCCGGCGCCACCGAAGCTGGTCAGCGGGGCGTCGGAGAGGTCGCCGTGGGTGCTCACCTCGACCAGTTCCACCCGCACCGGCTCACCGGCGGCGGCCGCGGCGGCCTCGATCCGGGCGGCGACCCAGCCCGACTGTGCCATCGCCAGCGCGCTGCGCCGGGTGCCGAGCCGAAGCGTCCGGGATCCGGTTCCTGGGTTGGTGCTCGACCGGCTCATCGCGCACTCCGGCCCGGCTCGATCACCGCGGTGACGGCGTCGACCTGGGCGGGGTCGAGATCGAAGAGCTCGCGCAGCGCCTGGGCGTAGACGCCTCCGTTCGGCTCGGTGGCCAGTTGCTTCACCCTCACGGTCGGGGTGTGCAGAAGCTTCTCCACCACGCGGTGCACCGTTTGCTCAACCTCCCGCAACACCGTGGAATCGGCCCGCCCCGCCAACCGGGAGCGCATCCGAGTCAGTTCCGAGTCGACCACCGAGCTGGCCATGCCGCGCAGGGCGACCACGGTCGGGGCGATGTCCGTCGAGGCGCTGCGCTCGGCCAGGTAGCGGTGCACCTCGCCGCTGATCAGCTCCTTCGCCTGCCGGACGACGGCGGCAGCCCCCTCGGCGCCCGGTTCGGCCGTCGTGGCGCCGTCCGGGACATGCCCGCCGGCGGCGGCCTCGTCCAGGGCAGCGGCCAGCTGGGCGGCGACCACGCCGGGCGTGGCCCGGCCCAGGGCCTCCAGGTCGATCAGCAGCACGCCCTCGACATCGGCGACCTCGGGGTGGACGTCGCGGGGCAGGGCGAGGTCCAGGTACACCTGTTTCGCCGCCCCACGTGTCGCGGCTGCGGCCGCGGCCATCGGTGGCAGCACCACGTGGCCGCGGGCGCCGGTACAGCTGATCACCAGGTCGGCCTCGGCCAGGGCACCGGCCAGCTCGTCCATCGGCCGCGCGGTCCCGGTCTCGCCGGCCAGCCGCTCGGCCCGCTCGTAGGTGCGGCTGATCACGGTCAGCTCGCCGACACCGGCCCGGCGCAGCGTGGCGGCGGCCAGACCGCTCATCGCCCCGGCGCCGATCACCAGGGCGTGCGCACCGGCCAGATCGCCGACGACCTGATGCGTCCTGGCCAGACCCGCCTCCACCAGGGAGACGCCGACCCGGTCGAGATCGGTCTCGGCGTGGGCCCGCTTGCCGACCCGCAGCGAACTCTGCAGCAGGCTGTGCAGCTCGGGCCCGACGGTGCCCCCGGAATCGGCCCGGCGGAGCGCGGCACGGACCTGGCCGATGATCTGCTGCTCGCCGACCGCCATCGAGTCCAGCCCGGTCGCCACCGAGAACAGGTGACCGACCGCGGCGGCCTCGTAGTGCACGTAGAGGTGCTCGGTGAGCTCGTTCATGGTCAGGTCGAGCGGGCGGCCGACCTGATCGTGCAGCAGCTCGCCGATGGTGGCCAGGGCACTGTGGAAGCGTCCGACCGCGGTGTAGATCTCCAGGCGGTTGCAGGTGGAGAGCACCACGGCCTCGCCGATGTGCTCCTCGGCGCAGAGCCGCTTCTCGAAATCGGTACAGGCGCTCTCCTCGAGCGCGGCCGCCTCGAGCAGCTCGAACGGGGCCGTCCGGTAGGACAGGCCGACAACCAGGGGATTCACCTACCCACCACCCCGGCGGTCGGCTCGTTCATCGGCTCGTTCATCGGCTCGTTCATCGGCTCGGGGATCGGCTCGTTCATCGGCTCGGGGATCGGTGCGTCCACCGGTTCGGGCGGCGGGTTCTCAGGCCGGCGACGCTGCTGGTGGAAGGCCAGGATCTGCAACTCGGTGGAGAGATCGACCTTGCGCACCATCACGTGCGGGGGCACGTCGAGCACGCTGGGCGCGAAGTTCAGCACGCTGGAGATGCCGCAGGCGATCAGCCGGTCGCAGATCGGCTGGGCCGACTCGCCGGGCGTCGCCAGGACGGCGATCTGCACCCCGAGATCACGGATCACCGACTCGAGTTCACCGAGCGGACGCACCTGCAGCCCGGCGACCTGGGTGCCGACGATCTCGTCGTCCACGTCGACGATCGCGACCACCCGGAAGCCGCGGGAGGCGAAGCCCGAGTAGTTGGCCAGCGCGTGGCCGAGGTGACCGGCGCCGACGATCAGCAGCCGCCAGTCGTGGGAGAGGCCCAGCTGCCGGCTGATCTGATAGATCAGGTAGTCGACCTCGTAGCCGACACCACGGGTGCCGTAGGAGCCGAGGTAGGACAGGTCCTTGCGCAGCTTCGCGGGCCCGACGCCGACCAGGGCGGCCAGCTCGTCGGAACTCACCCGTGCGGTGTCCGAGCCGGAGAGGGCATTCAGCGCACGCAGATAGACCGGCAGTCGGGCCACCGTGGCCTCGGGAATGCCTTGACGGTCCGCACGAGGCCGACCGAGCAGTCGAGCTGGGGTGTTTCGCACGCCGCTTCTCCATTCGGAAGTGCAACCCACTCAGCTTATTGCTTGTGAACGCTCGCACAAAGTCCTTGAGTGAGGGGTATGCGTCACCTCTACCCAGAGCAACACATGCAAGGTCAGAGGGGGGTCGACCAGTCTTCGAGAGCCTGGTGCACAAGTGCAGTAAGTATGGAACTAAGGCCAGGCTTACCTAACTTGAGGCCCTTGTCGACGCCTTCTGCCCAGGCTCCAGCGCCGCCGCCCGCCCAGCGCGTCGCGCAGCGCCTGTTCGTCGACCTTCCAGTAGGTGTGCTGAGCGCCGTCCACCAACACCACCGGGATCTGCTCCCAGTAGCGCTCGGCCAGGGCCTGGTCGTCGACGATCGACAGCTCCTGCCAGGAGCAGCCGACATCGTCGGCGACCCGGCGGACGACCTCGCGCGCGTCGTCACACAAGTGACAACCTGGCTTGCCGATCAAGGTGATCCGGGCCATGCCTCCAGCCTAGGGTGGCCAACATGTCGGACGACGAGCAGAGCACCGGCGCGGCCACCCCCGGTGGGCGGACGCCGGCCACGCCGCGAGCGGCGTTCTTCGACGTCGACAACACGATCATCCGCGGCGCATCGATCTTCTACATGGCCCGGGGGCTCTACACCCGCAAGTTCATCACCTGGCGCGACATCCTCGGGTTCGCCTGGCAGGAGGTCAGTTACAAGACGGTCGGCGAGAACATGCAGCATGTCGCCGAGATCGAGAGCAAGGCGCTGTCGTTCATCCGCGGCCATCACGTCAGCGAGATGCGGGCGATCGGCGAGGAGGTCTACGACGACCTGCTGGCCGAACGCATCTGGCCCGGGCCGCAGCAGCTCGCCCTGGACCACATCGCCGCCGGCGAGCAGGTCTGGCTGGTGACCGCGAGCCCGATCGAGGTGGCCGAGGTGATCGCCCGGCAGGGCCGCAACCCCGACGCCGTGCTGGCCGAGA
>DAIOVT010000155.1:0-8571 GCA_036758885.1 Kineosporiaceae bacterium | reverse complement strand
CGTGACCTCCGCAGCGGGGGCGTCGTTCGTGCCGTTCTCTGCCGCCGGCCTCGGCGACGGGTAGGTGGTGTCCACGGGGTCCGGCCCGATCGCGAGGTGCCAGGTACCCGGGGTCCGCCCGGCGCCGGTGGCGTCCGGTTCGGTGACGTTCGGCTCGGTGACGTCGGTGGCGGTCACCAGCACCCGGTACGGAGTGGCCGACCGCAGTCGGTACTTCGCCCGGGGCAGGAAACCGCGCAGGATCTCGTCGACACCGTCGGCGGCCAGCGCCGGCCCGAACCAGAGCTGCTCCGCCGACGGAGGCGCGCCGAGCCGGGCGGACATCGCGTCGACCGCGTGGATCGTCGTCTCGTGGCACTGCCGCCTCGCCCAGCCCAGCTTCGGCGCCGGGGCGTTCTTCAGGAAGAACCAGGCCGCGGCGTCGTCCGGGGTGGCCACGATCGTGTTCAGCAGGTCGACCACGCCGTCGTCCAGCCAGTCGAGCAGATCGCTCGCGCCGTCCGCCCCGGCCGCGGTCAGCCGGTCCCAGGTCTGGTCCGCCGGTGCTCCGGTGAGAATCCCGGTCGCCCAGCGGTGCACCACGCCCTGGTGAACCACCAGATCACGCACGGTCCAGCCCGGGCAGGTGGGCACCGGAGCGTCCAAACCCGCTGCGGCAGCGTTGTTCCGCATCACCGAGGTGGCGTTGCCGATGCCCTCGCCGTAGTCCGCCAGTTCCATGGGCACGATGGTATGCGGCACGGCTCGGGGGTCCGGCGACGGTTCAGTGCGAGGCGACGGTGAAGCGCGCGTTGCGGTGTGCCGGTGTCTCGAGTTCGTCGACGATCGCGTCGGCGAAGTCCTCGGCGGACACCTTCATACCGGCCAGCGCGTCGCCGCCGAGCAGGTAGCCGGTGCGCTCGCCCGGGGCGATCTCGGGGGAGGGCGAGACCAGCGTCCAGTCGAGGCCCTCGGCGGCCCGGTAGTCGTCCAGGATCGTGGTGAACGCGCTCGCCTCGGGCAGGAACATCGCCGGGAAGCCGGGCGTGTCCTTGAGCAGGCCGTCGGCGGGGTAGTCGGGCAGTTCGCCGCGCAATGCATCGCCGACCTGCAGCGACCCGGCGCCACCGACGATCAGCAGCCGGGCGCCGGGCCTGTCGGCGATGATCGCGCGGTGTGCGTCGATCACCGGCTGGGCGGGTCCGCCGGTGCGGTCCGGCGGCACTGCGAACACCACGGCGTCGGCCTCGGCGGCCAGGCGGTTCAGCGCCTCGACGTCGCCGAGTTCAGCGGCCACTCCGGTGGCGCCGGCCGGGGCCTTTCCCGAACGCGACACCGCGGTGACCTCGTGTCCGTGCTGCAGGGCTGTCTCGACCACGCGGCTGCCGACCATGCCGGTTCCGCCGTAGACCACGATCTTCATGGGTGCGTCCTCACGATGGTGATGTTGGATCTTGTTGACCAGGCGATAGTATCCATCGGATACCAGTATCCGGAACGAGACGTAGTTACCCCAGGGAAAGCATCGAGGTAGGCATGCATCTACGCGCTGATGTGATGGATCCGAACTGCCCCTCGCGTGAGGTGCTGCGCCGGATCGGCGAACGCTGGACGCCGCTGGTGATCGAGGCTCTCGCCGACGGCCCACTGCGGTTCTCACAGGTCCGCGACCGGATCGGTGGGGTCACCCCCAAGGTTCTCACCGCGACCCTGCGGGCCCTGGAGCAGGACGGCCTGATCGGCCGTGAGGTATTCGCCGAGGTGCCGCCCCGGGTCGAGTACCGGCTCACCGAACTGGGCGTCTCGTTGCTCGAGCCTCTTGCCGCCAGTCGACGCTGGGCGGAACAGCACGTGCACGAGGTGATCGCCGCCCGGCAACGCTGGGACGACGCTCTGCTCGAACGCGCCTGCTCCACGTCACCACCTCCGCGGTGATCATGCAGAACTGCGCGAAACTCATTCTGCGCCAGGCAGTTCTGCATGATCACCGCGGTGTGGTGGTGGCGTGGGCGTGGATGGGGTCGGGCGGTTCTGCATGATCACGGCGGGGTGGTGGTGGCGTGGGCGTGGGCGGGGTCGAGCGGTTCTGCATGATCACGGGGGAGTGAGGCCGGTGATCAGGTCGGTGAGGTCGAGGCGGGGTGACCAGCCGGTCCGCAGTGCCTTGGACACGTCGAGCACACACGTGGCGCTGAGCAGATCGAGCGAGTAGGCGGTCAGCAGCGGTTCACGCCCGAGCCGGGTTGTCGTGGCCGCGGCGCGCACCGCTGCCCGCGCCAGGGCCAGCGGCAGATGGTGCACCCGGACCGGCTCCCCGGTGATCGCGGTGAACACCGCGCCGAGTGCCCGATCCCGTCGGTACGGCTGCGGATCGGCGATGTTGTAGGCACCGGGTGGCCAGCCGATCGCGTCGCGGCAGGCGGTGGCCAGATTGGCGACGTGGGTGAGGGAGAGGACGACGTCCGGGCCGGGCAGCAGCAAGGTCCGTCCGGCGCGTGGCGACAGGCGCGGCAGCAGGGTGCGGCGCAACCGCGGCAACAGGGTCGCCTCGCCCGGGCCGTAGACGGCCCTCGGTCTCAGCACCACGGCGCCCGCGGCGAGGGCGAATGTCTCGGCGGCGGCCTTGGTGCGGCCGTAGTCGTTCAGCTGTCCCGAGGCGACCGGGTGCGACTCGGTGACCGAGGAACGGTCGGGCCGGGGGTCGTAGGCGCTGGCCGATCCGACGACCACCACCGGCAGCCCGCGCGCCGCCGCGAGCAGCCGGCGGGTGCCACCGACGTTCACCGTCGCGAACCGCGCCGTCCGCCGTCCCGGGGGTGCGTCGCCGACCTCGGCGGCCAGATGCACCACCGCCTCGGCGCCGCGAAGATCGGGCCGCGCCCCGGCGGCGTCCCAGAACCGATGTTCGCCGACCGGGCCCGGGCGGCGTCCGAGAGTGATCACCGAGTGGCCCTCGGCGGCCAGCCGCCCGGCGACATGACCGCCGCAGAACCCCGAGGCTCCGGTCACCGCGACCCGCATCACGGGCCTGCCGGGGGCGAGCACACGGATCCGCACAGCACCAGGGACCGCCAGGCCGGCAGGGCCGCGCGCCGGTCCGGAACCGCCCGGACCACCACCGGACGGCACGGAGCCAGCACCGCGAGCAGGTCACCGAGCTGGGCGGTGGCCAGGGCGGCACCCGGACAGGCGTGCGCCCCGGCGCCGAAGACCAGCCGGCTGGTGCGGGCCGGGGCCGGGTCGTGCACCGACGGCTCGGGACGATCGGCGGTGACGGCATGACGCAGCATCAGGGCCAGCCGGTCCCCGGGGACGATCCGGTGACCGTCGAGCTCGGCCGGGACGGCGGGGGCGCGGGGCAGCAGCGGGGTCGGCGCCAGCACCCGCAGCAACTCGGCGACCAGAACCTCGCGTTGCCGCGGATCCGCGGCGGCGTCCCAGAGATCGGCTCCGGCGACCCAGGCGGCGGCCCGGGGCAGGGTGGCGAAGGTGGTGCTGACGGTCGCCAGGGTGAGCATCGTGGCCAGCGGGTCGCGGCCACCGAGCACCGCGTCGAGATGGCGGCCGGGGCTGCGCCGCCGCCCCGCGAACACGGCGAACCCGTGGCCCCGCCACGGTGAGATCTCCTGGGTGGCGGCCTCGCTCGCGGTCCGCCGGGCGGCCCGGGCCAGCGTGGCCGGATCGATGTCGGTGCGGTTCAGCAGGGCGGCGGCGGTGCGTCCGGACAGCTCGTCGGCGACCGGGCAGAGGTCCACCGGCCCGCCCTCCCGCAGCCGCCGGCCGAGGACGTCGAGCACCGGTTGCCAGACCGGCCTCAGCTCGGTGACCGCGGCGCCGCCGAGGCGTTGCATCAGCCGGCGCCGAGCGGCGCGGTGCTCGGGCCCGGACTCGTCGAAGAGCGCCTCGGAGCCCTCGTTGGCCAGGATCGCGCCCCCGGTGGTGCCCGGCGCGGTGCGGTCGAGCGGCACCTCGGTCAGCAACCGGCGCAGCATGGCCTCGTCGTTGACCACCACCCGTGACCCGATGCGCAGCACCGGCCGCCCACGGGTGGCGGTGAGCGCCCGGTACAGCACCGGGTGCGAGGCGGTGTAGACGCGCCGGTCACGGCGTCGCGCGGGTGAACCCGTCATCGCCGGGCCAGCATGGCGGCCGCGGCCACCCGGTCGGGCTTGCGGGAACGTCCGCCGGTCGGCACCCGGCCGAACACGATCCGGTCGGGACGCGCAGAACCCATGTCGCGCAACGGATCTCGCAGCCGTTGCCGTACCTGACGCTCGCTCGCGCCGGGTTCGGTCTCGATCAGCAGCACGAGGTCTTCCTCGCCCTGTGCGTCTCCGGGTCCGCCGTCGCCGGGTCCGCGGTCGCCGGCGGGGTCGTGACCGGCCGCAGGCACCCCGACCAGCAGTGCCGAGGCCACCCCCGGTACGTGCAGCGCCGGTTCGTACAGACCCGGATAGATGTTCTCGGCCCGGCGCAGGATCATCTCCTTGATCCGGCCGTGCAGCAGCACCCGCCCCTGCCGCAGCTCGCCACGATCCCCGGTGGCCACCCGGGTGTGCGGCTCCTCGCCGAGATACCGATCGCTCAGCATCGGCCCGCCGACCAGCAGTTGCCCGGCGCCGTCCGTCTCGACACGGACCCCGGGCAGCGGCGTGCCGAGCAGATCGCCCGGGCCGGTGTACCCGGACTTCTCCGGCTCGTGCACGGCGGCGATCGGGAACGCCTCGGTCATCGCGTAGACACCGGTGGCCTGTTCGGCCCCCGCCGCGACCACCCGGCGCAGCAGCGCGGCCGGCACCGGGGCCGAGCCGGCGAAGAAGCGTCCGCAGAGCCGCGGCCGTTCGGCGAGCAGGGCGCGGGTCTGTGGCGGGGTCAGGTAGCAGGCCTGCGGCCGGGCGGCCGGATCGGACCCGTTGAGCGCGGCGGCGAACAACGCCGCCAGGGCACGAGGACGGCGCGGCGGCAGCCGCACCGGTGCCCCGGCCAGCAGCGCCGGGGCCATCACGAAGAACGTGGAGCCGACCACCGGACGTCCGGGCAGCGGATCGACCAGGGAGCGGACGACGTCCACCCCCGCGGCCAGACCGGCGTGGGTGTGCACCACCGCCCGGGGACGTCCCGTGGTCCCGGAGGTGAAGATCACCAGTGCGTCCGCCGAGCCACCGGTGGCTGAACCACAGGTGGCCGGGCCCGGGTCGCGACCGGCTCCGGTGAGCAGCGCCGGTGCGCTGCCGGGGATCCGGCGTCCCAGGGTGAGCACCGGCGCGATCCGGTCGAGCCGGGGCAGCGACAGTCCGGCCCGCCTGGCCGGGACGGCCGCCCAGGTGGACGCCGCCTGCACCAGGGCGTCGGCGATCACCAGGGCGGCCTGCGCCGTCCGCAGCCGGGCGGTGACCAGCTCGGGGCCGGCGCCAGGATCGACCAGGGCCACCCGCAGACCGATCCGGGTGGCCCCGAGCACCGTCGCCAGCGCCTGCGGTCCCGGACGCACCGCGAGTGCCACGGTGTCGCCGGCGCGGAGTCCGCGCGCGTGCAGCGCGGCCGAGACCGCCACGGACGCATCGGCGAGCGCGCCGCGGGTGATGCCGGCGCGGCTGCCCTGGAAGGCGACCCCGTGCGGGGTCCGGCGCAGCGCCTCGACCAGTTGCCCGGCCAGGTTCACGGCCGGCCCGCACTCATCGGGGATCCGCATCGCGCCCGCCGGGACCGCGATCGAGGTACCAGCGAGCGGTGCCGACCGGTCCGTAGCTGACGATCCGGCGCATCGAGTTCTCGGCGATCATCCGGGGCTGCTGCACGATGCGATCGGTGTGCCGCCGGGCCCGGTTCAGGAAGGTGCGGTCGGTCGGTGCCGGACGGCGCGGCATGCCGCCGCAGCGCAGGTACAGACCCGCGGTGATCGCCATGTTGTTGCCGGCGTGCATCTGGTACGGCGCCAGGTACTGCGGCCCGCGGTTGGCCGGCCGGTACCGGCCGAACAGGGCCGCGGTCCGGACCATCAACCGGAACGCGACGCGGGCCGCCGGGCCGTGCTCGTCACGGCGCGCGAGCAGCCGGCCGCAGACCATTTCGGCGCCGGGCGCCGCGCCCGTCCTCCCCCCGGAGCGGGTCCCGAACCCCGGGTCGAAGCCCGCCCGGGCCTGCGCGACCCAGTCGCGGCGGGGCAGCGCGTCGGCGTCGGTGCGGGCCAGATGCGTTGCGCCGTGGTCGATCGCGAACCGGAAGCCGGTGTCCACGGCACAGCCGACACCCTTGTCGGGTTCGTCGATCACGAAGGTCTTCACCGCCGAGCCGTGCGCGGCGGCGGTGGCCAGGGCCCGGGTGTCGTCGGTGGAACGGTTGTCGACCACGACCAGGGTGAAGTCGGTGTCGCTCTGCCCGGCCAGCGCGGCCAGGGTGCCCGGCAGCCGTGCCCGCTCGTTGTACGCGGGCACGATCACCCACAGGTTCACGACTTCTCCCAGAGCATGGTCATCACCGAGACGCCGCCGCCGAGGCCGACGAACAGCACCAGGTCGCCGCGGGAGAGTTCCGGCCACACCCGGCTCAACTGCAACGGCAGGCTCGCCGAGGCGATGTTGCCGTGGCTGTGGACGGTGACCTCGAGCTTGTCCCGGGGCACCCCGGTCACCTCGGCGAACCGGTCCAGGTAGGGCACGGTCACCTGATGCACCAGCACCTTGGCCACGTCCGGCCAGCCCAGCCCGGCACGGGTCAGGGTGGCCTCGACGATCGCCGGGCCGATCTTCTCGAAGACGCCCTTGAGCTCGGTCCCGGCGCCGGTGAAATAGGTCTTGTCCCAGTCCCGGGGGTGCCGTGCGCCGCCGCCGAACAGACCGCCGACCTGCCAGTGCTCGCTGTGGGTCTCGGTGGCCACCGCCCTGATGCCACCGGCGGCGACGGCCTCGACCACGACCGCCGCACCGGCGTCGCCGAACGTGTAGCCGGCGAAGTGCTCGAGCACCGCGGTGCGACTCGGCAGTTTGCGCCGCATGCTCAGGCTGGGCGTCTCACCGGTGACCACCAGCGCGGTGCCGGCACGTCCGCAACCGATCATCGCCGCGGCCAGGTCGACACCGTTGAGGAAGGAGTTGCAGGCGTTGGTCACGTCCAGGCAGTGCGCCCGGCTGCCGAGCGCGTGCTGCACCACGTGGGCGGTGCTGGGTTCGACAAAATCCCTTGTCGCAGAAGCGAAGAGCAACAGATCGAGATCTTCTGGACGGCGTTCCGCCCGCTCGAGCGCGATGCGTCCGGCGAGGGTGGCCAGGGTGCTCGGGTACTCCTGCGGTCCGGCGACGTGGCGCTGCCGGATACCGGTCACCCGCTGCAGCACCCCGCGCGGCAGGGACAGCTCGGACTCGGTGCAGATCTGCTGCTGCAACGTGTCCGTGTCGAGCACCAGCGGCGGCAGCACGTGCGCGGCCGAGACGATCCCGGCGCGCGGTCGGTCGCGGCGCCAGGGGTCACGAGACATGGCAGGAGGCTAAGGGGCGCCGTCCCGCAGTGCGCGGTCCCCGGCCGACCTGGGCTGTGGCTCAGGCTGCGACGGGGGCGGACTCACCCGGTTCGGTGTCGTGCAGTTCCTCGTCCGCGGCAGCCGCCGGCACGTCCTCGCCGGCCAGTGCGGCGAGCGCCGGCGCGGGTCCGTCCGGCAGGGTGGGCCCGAGGCGCAGCAGGGTCAGGCTGATCCGGGCCGGCGGGCCGGTCAGTGCCGACAGCAGCACCTGGGCCAGTTCGGCGCCGGCGTCCGGGTCGGGGGCCAGTTCCAGGGTGCCCTGCCAGCTCTCGATGCGTCCGGCGGCGAGCTCGGCGAGCTGGGTGCGCAGCCGGACGCCGTCCGCGACCGTGAAGACCCGCTCCGGCCCGGGCGCGTCACCGGCCGGCGGCGCCTCACCGCCGAGCCGGGCGGCGAGGCGTTCGAAGGCGAGGTTCTGGTCGGCGATCACCGCGGCGCCGTCCTCGTGGACGTCGATCAGGGCCAGGGCCGCCTGGTGCAGTTCGAAGGAGGTGCGGTAGCCGGGATCGGCGAGTTCGGTGAGCAGCGGCGCCGGTGCCGGGATGGCGCCGCGCATCAGCGCCTCCTCCATGTCGATCAGCGTGCGCAGGCCGAGCGGCAACAGGCAGGCCAGCACGATCACCACGTGGGTGGGGGAGAGTACGGCCCAGGGCCAGAGGAAGGCGATGGCGACCCCGGCGCAGGCGAGCAGTTCGGGTGGTCTGGTCCGGCGCGACCGGGTGGAACCGAGCGAGGTGCGGGGCGGTGCGGCAACCGGGGCGCAGACAGCGACCATGGCCGGCTCCTTCGGGGGTGGGCGCCCGGGTTCGGGACGCAGCTGAGTGCCGGTTTGGTCGGCCCTGTACCCGCAGCCCTTGAGCGGCGGGCGCGTTGTTCGGCCTTCCCGCGCCGCCGAACGGGTGACCCGCAGGGTGCCGAAGCGGACCCGCCGTCCTTAGGCTGACCGGATGAGCGCTGAGCTGACGATGAGCACGACCGGCGCGAACGACGGCGCCGCGGTGATCGCGGCACTCGCCGAGGGGCTCGGCCGCACCTCACTGGTGCTGGATCCGGATCTGCTCGCGAGCTACCGCTAC
>DAIOVT010000154.1:0-8616 GCA_036758885.1 Kineosporiaceae bacterium | reverse complement strand
GTCACCGGGCCAGCTGAAGGTGACCCGGTATCGCCCGTCGCCCAACGGCTCCGGCTCGGCGGACGCCTCAGGGTAGGGTCTCACTGAGTCTCGCCTCGAGCTTCTCGGCCGCCCAGCGCAGACCGTCGGCACCGCCGAAACCGATCGCCCAACCCACCATCGCATCGGCGCCGGTGAGGTCGAGGGTGATCACCCGGCCGGCCTTGACCGCCGGGACGTTCTTGAAGGTCTGGGCATCGACGACCTTCTTGTACGAGGCCTCGTCCTCCTTGCCGAGCAGGATCACGTCGGCGTCGAGCAACGAGTACGTCTCGGCGCTGATGTTGCCCTGGGCGGCGAGCTCGGCCGAGTCGGCGTTGAGCACGAATCCCATGTCCTCGAAGAAGCCGGCCGGGCTGCTGCCGGGCACCAGGTAGTAGTTCAGCCCGTCGGGGTAGGCGATCGCCCACGAGCCGGTCTTCTTCTCGAAGGAGGGGTGCTCGGCGCGGAACCGGGTGAAGAAGGTCTCGGAGTCGGTGACCACCTTCTTCGCCGCGGCGGGAAGGTCCAGCGCCCGCCCGAGCACGGTGATCGCGTCCTGCCAGGTGGTGACCGCCGCGGTGTCGGTGATCACCGGGGCGATCGCGGTCAGCCGCTTGAAGGCGTCGGCGGAGAGCTGCCCGCCGCCGTCGCTCATCCGCAGCGCCACGATGGCGTCGGGTTTGAGCGCCGCGATCGCCTCGTAGGGCGGCACCTCGCTCCACTCGGCCTTGATCCGCTCCTTGATGTCCGCGGGACCGGGTGACGACACGTACTCGGAGGTGTCGTTGATCAGCTCGGCGGCCGCGACCGGGACCACTCCGAGCTGCAGCAGGAGGGCGGCGTCCTCACCCGAGGGCGCGATCGCGACCAGTCGTTCCGGACGCTTCGGCAGCACCGTCTCGCCGTACGGCGACGTCAATGTCACCGGATAGCTGACCGCGCCCTCGGCCGCGGGCATCGCGACACCGGCCGCCGC
This sequence comes from Kineosporiaceae bacterium, assembly GCA_036758885.1. GTDB lineage: Bacteria > Actinomycetota > Actinomycetes > Actinomycetales > Kineosporiaceae > DAIOVT01. Next base: position 7,619 of record DAIOVT010000154.1, on the reverse strand, counting down.
GCCGGACGAGCCCCCGGAGGAGGCGGACGACGAGGCCGAATCGGCCGCGGAACCGCAGCCGGCAAGCGCCGGCACGACCAGGGCGGTCAGCACGGCGATCAGTACGGTGAGAGGACGACGCACAGGAGCTCCTCGCGGGTCGTCCGCGCCGACGGCGCGGTCGGGTGGGCTGCCCACGCTAGGCGGCGACCGCGGGACGCGGTCTTACTCACCGATCAGTCGATCGAACCCACCGACCGGGAACGACGTGCGTCGATGCCGGGCCCGCCAGATCCGGTGCGAGTCAGTGCAAACCCTCTGTGCGCCAGCGGTTCGCGGCCAGGTCGAGCTCGTCGGCCAGGCTCACCAGATCGGCGGCCAGCCGGGTGAGTTTGACCCCGGTGCCGGCCGGGGCGCGCGAGGTGCCCTCGTCGTCCTGCGCCTCGGCGTCGGCGTCCAGGTCGTCGGCGAGCACCGCCCAGCCGACCGAGACCACCCGGCAGAAGGCCGAGGCCCGTTCCAGGGCCACCCCCAGATCACCGCGGAAGGCGCCGGTGAGCACGATGTCGCCGAGGGCCAGAACCTCTTCGGGGCCGGGCGATCCGACCCCGGCCACCACCTCGAAGACCGGACACCGGTCGCGGCCGGCGTCGAACGCCCGGGCCAGGTTCTCGGGGTCGCGGCGCACAGCGTCGCGGAAGGAGTAGAGCCGCCACAACGCCCCGGGCAGGGTGTCCGCCGGACGGTCCGACCAGAGGTCGGCCATCGCCCCGAGCCCCACCTCGTCGGTCAGGGCGACCAACCGGGCGGTGTGTTCGCCGTCGTCGCTGCCCGCCTGGCGAACCAGCGCCTCCGCCGTCGAATGGGCGGCCTCGATGCGTTCGGCCGGATCCCAGCCCGAGATCAGGCTCTCGGCGACGGCCGGCGTGATGAACGCCGGACGCCGAGGCGCCTGGTACTCGTCCGGGGATGACGACATGTTCGCCATGGTGACACCCGGTTGCGACAAATCCAACGCGATCCCGCTGTGCTTGATGCCCGGACCCTTCGTTGACAGGGGACCAAATGGTCACCTGTCTTCGGGGCGTGCTCGACGACGACCTGGTGTTCAGAGCACTCGCGGATCCGGTCCGCCGCCTGCTGCTGGACGCACTCTTCGAACGCGACGGCCGCTCGCTCGGGGAGCTCGAGGAGGTCGTCAACGAGCAGGCCGAGATGACCAGGTTCGGGGTGGCGAAGCACCTGAGGCTGGTGGAGGAGGCCGATCTCGTCGTCTCACGCAAGGTGGGCCGGACCAGGATCCACCACCTCAACCCGGTGCCTGTTCAGCAGATCCACCAACGTCGGATCGGCAAGTACGCCGAACGGGCCGGAGTCGCCTTCGAGCTGCTCGGCATGAAGCAACACCCTCGAGGCGGAGCACCGCTCGGCCCGGCCAGATGACCCCGAGAAGGATGAAAAGCCTTGACCGACAACCTGATTCAGGTCTACAGCATCTGTATCCAAGCACCGGCCGCGAAGATCTGGGCGGCGGCGGCCGGCCGTGGAGCCTCTCGGGTCTGAAGACGCTGCTGGAGACCGGGCAGACGACGGGGTCTGAGCCGAATCCGTGCGTCGCCCCGGAGTTCGCCCGCCGGCCGCGGTCGGCGGGCAACACTGGGCGAATGCTGATTCGCGCACGTCACTCGGTCACTGCCCTTGTCGCGGCGAGCACGCTGGCTTTCGCCGCCGGGTGCAGTTCGGACGGCGCCCCCGCGGCACCCGGCACCGTCTCGGCAACGACCGGGACGGCCCCCATCGGCGGGACGAGCGAACCGGCGACCGCGTCCGGAGCAGCGAACCGCTCACCCGGGCAGCCGCACCCCTCGGTACGCCTGGTCATGCTGCTCGCCGAGCAGCAGGTCAGCTCGCAGACCTGGCAGACCGCTTTCGCGGCCACCGGAAAGTACCTGGGCCTGGGCGCGGCGACGCTGGAGCCGAACACCCGGGCCGGTCAGAGTGAGCAGAACGCCCTGATCGGCACGTACGCGGGTCAGAACTACGGTGGGGCGATCGTCGCTCCCGCCGAGCCGGTCGCGGCGACGCCGGCGCTCGCCGGGCTGATGAAGAGCGGCAAGCGTGTCGCGGTGCTGGGCGCGTGCCCCGAGCAGGCCTCGGCATTCGACTTCTGTCTCGCCACGGACGCCGAGAGGTCGGCCTACCTCGCCACCAAGGCGGCGATCGCCGCGATGGGTGGGTCGGGAACCCTGGGGCACATCGGCGACAAGACCACCACCGGGGCGGCGGCCCGGGCCACCGCGCATCAACGCGGCGTGGCCGCTGCGGTGGCCGAGACCGGTGGCAAGGTGCGGCTGACCAAGACGCTGTTGCTGGGCGGCGAGGAACAGGTGCTGCTCAAGCAGATCAGCGACCTGATCAGCAACGACGGACCCGATCTGCAGGCTCTGGTGGTGACCGCGGAGCGGGCGAGTTGGGCCTCGGACGCCGCGGTCGGATTCGTCGAGTACCACGGCTACCCGATCGCGCTGGTCACCACGGGCGAGGCGCCGTCCGTGATCGCCGGTCTGAAGCAGGGCTGGGTGAAGGCGACCGTGGTGGGCAACCCCACCGCTCAGGCCGCCGTGGCCACCGACGGGCTGACGCAACTGCTCACCGGCTGCCGCATGAAGCAGCCCGGTACGGTGCTCGACTCGGGCACGATCGTGGTCACCAAGGCGGATCTCACCGGTCTGGACGCCGCCCGGCAGAAGGCCGTCGAGGACCTGCAGAGAACCCTCGACTCGTCCGCGCTGACCTGCTGACCAAGGCGCGGCCCGGCCTCATCGGCCGGACCGCGCCTTTCTGGTTCAGAACCGCTGGTTCAGATCTACTGGTGCAGTCGGCTCAGGCCTGACGGCTGCGGGCCGTCGAGGTGCGCCGGGTGGCGTTGATCGGACGGCGCGGCGTCGGCACCGCGGCACCCCGGCCGGCCGGACGCGACGTGGTCATCTTGCTCATCGCCTTGGCCGCCGACTTCGGCGCGGTCTTCTTCGCGGACGGCTTCGTCGTCTTGCTGCTCGCCTTCTTGGTCGACGCGGTGGTCGACTTGGCGGTCACCTTGGTGGCGACCTTCTTGTCGCCGGGCTTGGTGACGGCCTTCTTGGTGACCGGCTTGGCGACGGCCCGCTTCGCGGCGGGCTTGGCCACGATCTTCTTGGTGGCGGGCTTGACGACCGGCTTGGCGACGGCCTTCTTCGCGGCCGGCTTGACGACCTTCTTGGACACCGGCTTGACGGCGGTCTTCTTGGCGGCCGGCTTACCGGCGGTCTTCGCGGTGCTCCTCACCGAGGTGGCCTTCACCGTGGTGTCATGCACCAGGGCGGTGCTCGAGGCACGGCGCATCGAGCCGATCGCGCCGTTGACGGCGGCGCGCGAGGCCAGCGCCGGCGTGGTCGCGATGACCTTGCCGTTCGAGGCGCGAAGCGTCACGGCGTAGGTGCCGGACGCGTTCTTGGTGATCGTGAACTTGGCGGGCATGGTGCCTCCGGTGTCGGGCGACCGGGGTCGCCTGGGGTGACTCCGCACAGTGCTGCGCGGAGCTGCGCCTGTCGGCGCTCAACTTCACCCCGCCGCTATCGACACCCGTTCGGCGCAACTGAAGTCACCCTGTGTATTTGGCTGCGATTCTCTCGCCCGTTCAGCTGACGATGTCCTTGCGGCGGAAGTGCCGCCAGGCCAGCATCAACAGCACCACCGCGTAGCTGAGATCGGTGAGCGCCCCGCGCACCATGTTGTCCCAGTCGATCTGTGGTGAGAGCACATCGAGCCAGGCGTAGAGGAAATAGGTGGGCAGTGCCTGCCGCAGATCGCCGAGCGCGGTGATGCTCTCGAGGATGTTCGACACGATCACCAGCAGCACCGCGCCGCCGACCGCGCCGAGCGGGGCGTCGGTGTAGACGCCGAGGCAGAACGCCAGCGCCGAGACGAAGAACAGGCACAGCGCCAGGTAGAGCAGGGCGATACCGAGCCGGGGCAGCATCGTGCCGAGGTCGACCGTGGTGCCCAGCGGCGTCCGCAACGGTGCCCAGCCGAAGGCCAGGCCGCCGGCGAGGAATGCCGCACTCGGCAGCAGGATCAGCGAGAACACCGAGAACCCCACCGCCACAGTGAGTTTGCGGCGCAACAGGTGTTCGCGTGGCACCGGCGCGGTGAGCAGGTAGCGCAGCGTCGACCACGACGCCTCGCTGGCCACCGCGTCGCCGGCGAACAGGGCGAAGACCACCACCAGCAGAAACCCGGTCGAGGCGAAGAGCACGAACAGCATGAAGTTCGCGGCGCCCACGGTGGCCAGGTCGACCAGGCCGGGAGCGGTGTCGTCGGCGTCACCGCCGATCAGGAACGCGGCGACCAGCAGCACTGGCAACAGCACGAGAAGGCCCAGGGTGAGCAGGGTGCGGCGCCGGGTGAGCTGGCGACACACCTCCACCCGCAACGGCAGCGTGGTCGCCGGCCTCGCGGCCGGCCCTGTCATCGAGGTCGTCGAGGTCGTCATCGTGCCTCCCCCGACGGGTCGCCGACCAGCGCCAGGAACGCCTGCTCGAGTCCGCGACGCGGGGTGACCCGGTCGACACCGATCCCGGCGTCCACCAGAGCCCGCACCAACTCGGCTCGCGGGGTGCCGACCAGTTCGAGGGTCAGCCCCCCGGCAACCACCTCGACCGACGACGCCCCAGGCACCGCAGTGGCCACCGCGGCGGCGCGCGGTGGGTCGTCGACGTCCACGGTGAGCAGCGTCGCCGAGCCGACCAGATCGTCGACGCGTCCGGCGGCGGCCACCCGTCCGGCGTCCATCACCACCACGTGCGTACAGGTCTGCTCGACCTCGGCGAGCAGATGGCTGGAGACCACCACGGTGCGCCCGGTCCTGGCGTAGTCGGACATCACCTCCCGCATCTGCTGGATCTGCGGTGGGTCCAGGCCGTTGGTGGGCTCGTCGAGGATCAGCAGGTCGGGCATGCCGAGCATCGCCTGGGCGATCGCCAGCCGCTGCCGCATACCCATGCTGTAGGTGCGCACCTGACGCTCGATGTCGGTGCCGAGCCGGGCGACGGCGAGCGCCTCGTCCATGCGGGCCTGCGCGATCGGCCGCCCGGTGCTGGCCCAGTAGAGCTCGAGATTGCGGCGTCCGGACACGTGCGGCAGGAAGCCCGGGCCCTCGACCAGGGCACCGACCTCGGTCAACACCGGGGCACCGGGGCCGATGCGTTCGCCGAACACCGTGATCTCACCGGCGGAGGGTGCGATCAGGCCGAGCACCATGCGCAGCACCGTGGTCTTGCCGGCGCCGTTGGGTCCGAGCAGGCCGAGCACCCAGCCGCGCTCGACGTCGAAGGAGACCTCACGCACCGCCTGGTAGCCGTTGTCGTAGACCTTGGCCAGACCGGTGATCCGCAGCGGCAGCGCCTGCTCCTGATCGGCGGGGACGACGCTCGCCACGCGCCGCCGCCGGACGGCCAGGTAGCGGCCCGTCCCGATCCAGGCGAGCACCACCGCGAGCAGCCCCAACGCCCAGGGCAGGTACCGGATCGGCCCGCCGGCGGCGATCACCGCGAGCTGCGGCGTCGGCAGCTCAACACTGTTGTCCGCCAACGAGATCCGGTACTCCGCAGGCCGGTTGGGCAGCGAGTAGGCCTGGTCGGTGGTGCTCACCGAGACACGCACCCGGTCGCCGGGCTGCAGATCCCGGACGACGGCCGGCAGGGCGACCTCGACCTCGCCGCCGCCGGCGGGCAGACCGGTCAGCCTGATCGGTGAGACCAGCCCGGCGGGCAGGGTGACCGAGCCGTCGGGGGCGACGTCCTGCAACGATACGAACAGGGTGGCGTTGCCGTCCGGTGAGGTCACCCGCAACTTCACGGTGCCCGAACCGGTCAGCGAGATCTCGCGGTCGAGCGGTTCGGACTGGAACGAGGCCACCTGGCCGGGCGGATTGGCCAGCGCGTCGACGCTGCCGGCGCCGGCGTTCAGCGAGCCCAGTCCGGGCAACACGCTGACCGCGGCCGGCCAGCCGCCGGCGGGGGCCAGCACCTGCTGCTCGGTGCCGGTCATGGTGATCTTGGTGGTGGTGATCGCCGCGGCACCGGGCAGTCCCGGCTCGCGATCGGCACCGCGCACGGTCGAGGCGGGGTTGCTGCTCTGGGTGGAGACCGCCGAACCCGGTACGGAGACCTGGAACGCCTCGCCGTCACCGCTGCCGGTGGCCGTGCGCAGGTGCCGGTCGAGCCAGTCCAGAGTCAGTGTGCGAACCCGCTCGGAACCGTCCATGCCTCCGTCGTGGCCGCCGCGCACCCAGTTCAGCGAGACCTCGGTTCCCTTGCGGCTCAACACGTTTGCGCTGGCCTGGGCCTCGGCGAGCGGGAACAGCGAGTCGTTCTGGCCCTGGATCAGCATCGTCGGCGCGGTGATCGCCGAGACGTCCGGGTTCGCGCGGCCGAGCCGGGAGAGCATCGCCGCGTCCACGGTGCCGGTGCCGGCCGCGGTCAGGTAGCCCTGGCACAGGTCGGCGCTGACCCGGCCGCAGGCGGTCGCGGACAGCGGCGCGGCAGCCGGCTGTGTGGCGGACGGCTGCCTGGCGGACGGCTGCGTGGAGGACGGCTGCGTGGCGGACGGCGCCGGCAAGCTCGCGGCCGAGGACGGCGCGGACGTCTCGCCGGGCATCGCGGAGGCCCCGGGCCCGAAGAACACCGCTGCCCAGGCCTTCTTGAACACTCCCTGGCCCGCGGCGGGCAGCACCTGTGCGAGCCCCGGTTCGGCGGCCGCCGGATACACCCCGGACGGCGCCCCGGCAGGCGGGCGCAGCACCGCGTTCGGCAGCAACGAGCGACGCAGGTCGTTCCAGGTGAACTGGGGAACCAGGGTGTCGACCCGGCGGTCGGCGGCACCGAGGGAGAGGGTCAGCCCACCACCGTAGGAGGCACCGACCGCGGCCAACCGGGGGTCGCCGGCGCCGTCCTGGACGACATCGTCGCGCTGCGCCAGTAGATCGACCATGCGCCGGGCATCGGCCACCTCGTAGTCCGGGTCGTTGAGGTGCAGCAGCCCGCCGCTGCTGCCGAAACCCCTTGCCGTCCAGGTGAGGACGACGTACCCGGCCCGGGCCAGACGGCGGGCGTCGTCGTCCATCGAGGCCGCCGAGCCACCGAAGCCGTGTGCCAGCAGCACCGCCGGGGATCTGCCCGAGGCACCCGTGAGCCGGTAGACCCGGGTCTCCAACGGAACGGAGTTCGCGGCTCCCCCGGGTTCGGGCACGCCGTCGACCGTGATCCGCTCGATGCTTACCTCGGGCTCACGACCGGTCGCCGCGATCACCCCGGCGCCGCCCAGCGCCACGGCGAGGGCGGCCACGCCCAACCGGGCGCGACGCGACAGCTTCATCAATCACTCATCGGTGCGTCTACGGCTGAGCCGAAGCGGTCGGCGACACCGCGCCGTCACCGGTGGGCGTCGGTGTCCCGGCCCCGCCGTTGTCACCCGAACCGTTGCCCTGGTCGGTCTGCTGCGTGGACTGCGGCGACGAACCGTCGCTCGCGGCCGGGCTGGTCTCGGTGCTGCTCGAGTCGGACGGCGTGGCGGACTGGTCACCGGTGCTGGCCGACGGCGAT
>DAIOVT010000153.1:5618-8652 GCA_036758885.1 Kineosporiaceae bacterium | reverse complement strand
CACGATCATGATCACCCTCTTCGTGTTCTCGGACACGATCGACGGGATCATGGCCCGGGCCTCGAGCCGGTCCAGCAAATGGGGGGCGTTCCTCGACTCCACGCTCGACCGGCTCGGTGACGCCGCGGTCTTCGGCGGTCTGGTGCTGTACTACGGCGGACCGGCCTCGCCGGACGCCGGGTCGCTGCCGGTGAGCCGTTCGGTGATGCTGGCCCTGGCGCTGACCTGTCTGGTGCTGGGCAGCGTCGTCTCCTACGCCCGGGCCCGTGCCGAAGGTCTGGGCATGCGCGCCGACGTCGGTATCGCCGAGCGCGCCGACCGTTTGGTCGCCGTGCTGGTCACCACCGGACTGGTCGGGCTGGGCTGGAAGACCGGGTTCGGACTGCCCGAGATCGTGCTGACGGTGGTGCTCGCGCTGCTGGCGGTGGCGAGTGCGGTGACCGTGGTGCAGCGGGTGTTGCTCGTGCGCCGTCAGGCACTGGGCTACTCTGTCACAGATGAGTGAACGGCTCGCCGCTTGGGCCTACACCGCGGGGTGGCGGTTCGTGCGCATCCTGCCCGAGCGAATGGCCTACCTGCTCTTCTCGATGGCCGCCGAGTTCACCTGGTTGCGGCAGGGCTCCGGCGTCCGCCAGCTCGAGGCGAACCTGGCCCGGGTCTTCCCGGACGCCTCGGCGATGAAGCTGAAGTCGTTGTCCCGCAAGGGCATGCACTCGTACATGCGCTACTACTGCGACGTCTTCCGGCTCAACGACTGGTCGACGGAACGGGTGCTGGCCACCTGCCGCGCCGAGGGCGAGGGCCAGGTGCGGACGGCGCTCGCCGAGGGCCGCGGTGCGATCGTCGCCCTCGGTCACAGCGGCAACTGGGACCATGCCGGGGCCTGGTCGACGCTGGCCCTGGCGCCGGTGACCACGGTCGCCGAGCGGTTGCGTCCGGAGGTCGTCTTCCAGCGGTTCCTCACCGTGCGGCAGCAGCTCGGCATGGAGATCCTGCCGCTGACCGGCGGCGGTGAGGACGTGTTCCGGGTGCTGGTCCGGCGGTTGCGCAAGGGCGGGTTCGTGCCGCTGCTGGCCGATCGTGACCTGTCCGCGAACGGCGTCCCGATCACCCTCTTCGGCGAGACCGCGCGGATGGCGGCCGGGCCCGCGGCGCTGGCGGTGATCACCGGCTCCGCCCTGCACCCGGTCTCGCTGCACTACGAACGGCTCGGTCCCGGGGCTCCGGCCCGCTGGGGCATCGTGATCACGTTCCACCCCGAGGTCCCGGTGCCCGCCGAGGGCACCCGGGCCGAGCGGATCGCGTCGATGACCCAGTCCTGCGCCGACGCACTGGCCGTGGGGATCCGGGAGCATCCGCAGGACTGGCACATGCTGCAGCGCGTCTTCGTCGCCGACCTGGTTCCGACACCGGGAGAGCCGCACGGCGTCCGGGCCGGCGCCGGCTCCAGCTGAGCCCCGGGCGCCGGCGTGCGCATCGGGCTGGTCTGTCCGTACTCCCTGGACGTGCCCGGCGGGGTCCAGGTCCACGTACGTGACCTCGCCGAGTACCTGATCGGCCGCGGGCACACGGTCAGCGTGCTGGCACCGGCCGAGGACGACACCCCGGTGCCCGACTACGTCGCCTCGGCGGGCCGGGCGATGCCGGTCAAGTACAACGGTTCGGTCGCCCGGCTCACCTTCGGCCCGCGCTCGGCGGCCCGGGTCCGGCGCTGGCTCGCCGAGGGGGACTTCGACGTCGTGCATCTGCACGAGCCGGTGACCCCGTCGTTGTCGGTGCTGACCCTGTGGCTGGCCGACGTCCCGGTGATCGCCACCTTCCACACCGCGACCGTGCGGTCGCGGGCGATGCAGGTGGCGTTCCCGATGCTGCGGCCCAGCCTGGAGAAGATCATGGCCCGGATCGCGGTCTCCGAGGAGGCCCGGCGCACCGTGGTCGAGCACCTCGGCGGCGACGCGGTGGTGATCCCGAACGGCGCGCACGTGGCGGCGTTCGCCCGGGCGAGGCCGAACCCGCTCTGGCAGGGCGCCGCCGAGCGGCCGACGCTGGGCATGGTCGGCCGTCTGGACGAACCCCGCAAGGGACTACCGGTCCTGGTCGCGGCGCTGCCGAAGATCCTGCGTGCGCACCCGGGCCTGCGGGTGCTGGTGCTGGGCCGGGGGGACGGCGCCGACGCCCTGGCCGGGGCGTCGCCGGAGGTGGTCGGCGCGGTCGAGCTGCTCGGCGGCCTGGACGACGACGCCAAGGCGTCCTTCCTGCGCTCGGTCGACATCTACCTGGCCCCGCACACCGGTGGCGAGAGCTTCGGGATCGTGCTGGTCGAGGCGATGAGCGCCGGGGCGCCGGTGATCGCCAGCGCGCTGCCGGCCTTCCGGCGGGTGCTCGACGAGGGCGAGACCGGGGTGCTGGTGCCGGTCAACGAGCCGCCGGAGCTCGCCCGGGCCGTGATCGACCTGCTCGCCGACCCGGCCCGCCGCGCCGGACTGAACGCGCTCGGGCCGGTCCGGGCGCAGCGGTACGACTGGTCGCGGGTGGGTGAGCAGATCCTCACCGTCTACGAGACGGTCCGGCTCGGATTGCGCGTCGTCGACGAGGGTCTGCATGGATGACCTGAGAGTGTTGCTGCTGGTGCTCGCCCTGCTGCTGCTTGCGCTCGGCTGGTACCTGAGCTTCTCGGCGTCCCGGCTGGACCGGTTGCACCACAAGGTCGAGGCCGCCCGTGCGGCGCTGGACGTACAGCTGGTGCGGCGCAGTGCGGCCTCGATCGAGGCCGCCGCACATCTGGACCCGGCCAGCGCGCTGCTGGTCACCGACGCCGCGACGGCGGCGATGACGATCGGCGAGGAGGCGGAGAGCGACGCGGCCCGGGCGGCGCGGGACCCGCTCGACGTGCCGCCCCGTCTGGAGCTGGTGGAGAACGACCTGAGCCGGGCCCTGCACCTGGCCTTCGACCAGCCACCGCTGCTCGCCGACCCGTTCGCCGCCGACTCGATGCGGGTGCTCGCGCAGAGCTGTCACCGGGTGCACCTGGCCC
>DAIOVT010000153.1:0-5608 GCA_036758885.1 Kineosporiaceae bacterium | reverse complement strand
CGATGCGGTCGCTCAGGCGCAACGGGTGCGGCTCAAGCGCGTCGTCCAATGGGCCCGGCTGGCTGGCCGCGCGCCGATGCCGCAGATGATCGAGATCGACGACACCCTGCCGGCCGGGCTGTCCGCCCTGCTCTGAGCCGGGTCCGGATCGTGGTCGTTCAGGCGGTGGCGCGGGCGGCCAGCTCGGTGAGCGCGGCGCCGTCCAGCCGGTGCACCTGCCACTCGTCCTGCGGCTGCGACCCGAGCGAGCGGTAGAAGCCGATGCTCGGGGTGTTCCAGTGCAGCACCCACCACTCCAGGCGGCGATAGCCGCGCTCGACGCAGATGCGGGCGAGTTCGGCGAGCAGGGCCTGACCGAGCCCGGAGCCGCGCCGCTGCGGGTCGACGAACAGGTCCTCGAGCCAGATGCCGTTGGTGCCGGTCCAGGTCGAGAAGGTCAGGTACCAGATCGCCATTCCGGCCACCTCGCCGTCGATCTCGGCGACCAGGGCGAACGCCGTGGGCGAGCCGCCGGCGGGGAAGAGCGCCCGGTGGAAGTCGTTCTCGCCGGCCTCGACCGCGTCGGGCTCGCGCTCGTACTCGGCGAGGGCGCGGACCAGGTGCAGGATCGCGGGGACGTCGGCGGGCACGGCTTGGCGAATCACGGTCGGCACGAGCGGTGAGTCTATGCATCGCTCGCGGCCCGGGACGCTCAGGACGCCGCGTCCGCGACCAGCGCGGCGATCTCCCGGCTGCGATGTACCGGAACGCCCGCGCAGCCGAGGACCAGCGCCGCCGGCATCCGCCGGTCGCCCGGCACGGTCGCCCTGATCCGGAACTCGCTCAGCCCACGGACCAGCAAACCCCTTCTCCGGCAACGCTTGACGACCCGGTCCTCGGCCTCCTCGGGCGCTTCGGTGCGTCGTCCGGTCAGCGGCAGCTGCCACAGCACGTGCAGTCCGGCCTCGAGCCCGCTGCCCGGCCGGCCCGGAGCCAGGTCCAGCAGGGCGGCGAGCAGGGCGGCCCGGCGGTCCCGGTAGTGCCGCCGCATCCGGCGCAGGTGCCGGTCGTAACCGCCCGAGGTGATCAGTTCGACCAGGGCGAGCTGGTCGAGGTTCGGGGCGAGCGAGCGCATCGTCTCGGTGCGGTTGGCGGCGAGGTCGCCGGCCAGTGCCGGTGGTGCCACCAGCCAGCCCAGTTGCGAACCGGGAGAGAGGGTCTTGCTCGCCGAACCGAGGTAGACCACGCGGTCCGGGCCGAGCGCGGCGATCGCGCCGACCGGGTGCCGGTCGTACCTGAACTCGGCGTCGTAGTCGTCCTCGACGATCCAGGCGTCACGCCGGTTCGCCCACTCCAGCAGTCCGATCCGGCGCTCGGGCGACATCGGCCGCCCGGTCGGGAACTGATGGGTGGGCATGGTGAAGACGGCTCCGACCGGGGCGTCGCCGTCCTGCTCGATCAGTCGCCCCAGGATCAGGCCGTCGTCGTCGACCGGCACCGGAACCACTTGCAGCCCAGCGATTCTCGCGATCCGCGGCATCCGCGGCCAACCCGGGTCCTCGACCGCCACCCGGCTCACCCCGCGCGAGCGCAGGTGATGGCAGAGCTCCTGCACCGCATCGCCCACCCCCTGGGTGATCAGCACCTGGTCGGGGGTGACGTCGATGGCTCGCACCCGGCGCAGGTAGTCGGCCATCGTCAGCCGCAGGCTCACCACCCCGAGCGGTGCCGGCCGGCCGAGTTCGGCGTCCCCGGCCCGGGCCAGCGCCTTGGTCAGGCAGGCCCGCCAGGCCGCCCGGGGGAAGGTGCTCAGGTCGGGGACGGCGGGGGAGAGGTCGAACATCGGTTCCTGCGCCGGATCGGGTTGCGGCGCAACGGGTCCGGCGACCGGCACACCGGATCCGGCGAGCGGCGCCCCGGCCGCCGGGGTGCCGCGGCCGGGTGCCCCGGTGGCCGCCACCACGGTGCCCGAGCCCACCCGCGCGGCGAGATAGCCCTCGGCGGAGAGCTGGTCGTAGGCCTGGGTGACCACCCAGCGGGACACGCCCAGCTCCTCGGCCAGCACCCGGGACGGCGGCAGGGTGTCGCCGGCCAGGAGGCGTCCGGCGAGGATCTCGCCGCGAATCATGGTCGCCAGCTGCTGGTTCGCCGGTCCCGCGCCGCGGACCGGGCCGGACCAGGGCAGTTCGAGCGCGGTCGCCCGCGAGGTCACTCCGGAGGTCAGCCGAGAGCCGGCCGCTGAATTGGTCTGGCGGACTGCCATGAGAATGGACTGTACCGCCAGTCCGATCGGCTCCTAGCTTTGACCGCATGACTGAACTGCAGCCTTCCGGCGACACCCCGACCACCGGCACCTCGCGGGTCAAGCGCGGTATGGCCGAGATGCTCAAGGGCGGCGTGATCATGGACGTGGTCACCCCCGAGCAGGCCAAGATCGCCGAGGACGCCGGCGCCGTCGCGGTGATGGCGCTGGAGCGGGTCCCGGCCGACATCCGCGCCCAGGGCGGTGTGGCCCGGATGAGCGACCCCGACATGATCGAGGGCATCATCGGCGCGGTGTCGATCCCGGTGATGGCCAAGGCCCGAATCGGTCACTTCGTCGAGGCCCAGGTGCTCGCCAGCCTCGGCGTCGACTACATCGACGAGTCCGAGGTGCTCACCCCGGCCGACTACGCCAACCACATCGACAAGTGGGCCTTCACGGTTCCTTTCGTCTGCGGCGCAACGAATCTCGGTGAGGCGCTGCGCCGGATCACCGAGGGTGCGGCGATGATCCGGTCCAAGGGTGAGGCGGGCACCGGCGACGTCTCCAACGCCACCGGACACATGCGCCAGATCCGGTCGGAGATCAGCAGGCTCTCCTCGATGGCCCCCGACGAGCTCTACGTCGCGGCCAAGGAACTGCAGGCGCCCTACGACCTGGTCGCCGAGGTCGCCGAGCGGGGTTCGCTGCCCGTCGTCCTGTTCACCGCCGGCGGCATCGCCACCCCGGCCGACGCCGCGATGATGATGCAGCTCGGTGCCGACGGTGTGTTCGTCGGTTCCGGCATCTTCAAGTCGGGCAACCCGGCCGCCCGGGCCGAGGCGATCGTCAAGGCGACCACCTTCCACGACGAGCCCGACGTGATCGCCAAGGTCTCCCGCGGGCTGGGCGAGGCGATGGTCGGCATCACCGTGGCCGAGATCCCGGTGCCGCATCGGCTCGCCGAGCGTGGCTGGTGAGCGACACCGCGGCGGGGACGGCGCCCCAGCAGGGCCGCCCGCCCTTCCCGCCGTTCACCGCCGAGACCGCGGCGGTCAAGGTGCAGGCCGCCGAGGACGCCTGGAACTCCCGTGACCCGCACCGGGTGGCGCTGGCCTACACACCGGACTCGGTGTGGCGCAACTGGGACCGGTTCCTGACCGGCCGCGAGCAGATCGTCGCCTTCCTCACCGAGAAGTGGGCCAAGGAGCTCGACTACGCGCTGCGCAAGTCGCTGTGGGCCTTCACCGACGACCGGATCGCCGTCCGGTTCCAGTACGAGTGGCACGACGCCACCGGTCAGTGGTGGCGCAGCTACGGCAACGAGTTGTGGGAGTTCGACGCCGAAGGGCTGATGCGCCGGCGTGAGGCGAGCATCAACGACGTCGCGATCACCGCCGAGCAGCGGCGCATCCACGGCCCCCGGCCCGCCGCCGAGCACGGCATCGACATTCCGCTGCAATGACTTCCGGGACGGCTGCCGTGACCTCCGGGACGATGGCCGCGGCGCCGCTGATCGGCGTGCTCGCGGTGCAGGGCGACGTCCGCGAGCACCGCCGCGCGCTTGAGGCGTCCGGGGCGCGCAGCCTGGCGGTGCGCCGTCCGGGCGAACTCGGCCGGGTCGACGCGCTGGTGCTGCCGGGCGGTGAGTCGACCACCATGGACAAGCTGATCCGGGCCTTCGACCTGCGCGAACCGCTGCTGGCCAGGCTCAAGCAGGGCATGCCTGCCTACGGCTCCTGCGCCGGCATGATCCTGCTCGCCGACCGGGTGCTGGACGGCGCCGCCGGGCAGCAGAGTCTCGGCGGCATCGACATGTCGGTGCGGCGCAACGCCTTCGGCCGGCAGATCGACTCCTTCGAGGCCGATCTGACCCTGACCGGCATCGAGGACGGCGCCCGCCCGCTGCGCGCGGTGTTCATCAGGGCGCCCTGGGTGGAGCAGGTCGGTCCCGGGGTGGAGATCCTGGCGGTCGCTCCGGCGCCGTCCGAGCAGTCGCACGAGGAGATCGACGCTGTTCGCGGGCCGAGTAGGATCGTCGCCGTGCGGCAGGGATCCCTGCTCGCGACGTCATTCCATCCGGAGATCACCGGGGACACCCGCGTGCACCGGCTGTTCGTCGAGATGGTGCGCAACAGGAGGACCTGAATGTCCGGCCACTCCAAGTGGGCGACCACCAAGCACAAGAAGGCGGTCATCGACGCCAGACGCGGCAAGATGTTCGCCAAGTTGATCAAGAACATCGAGGTCGCCGCGCGGACCGGCGGTGGCGACCCGGCGGGCAACCCGACGCTCTACGACGCCATTCAGAAGGCCAAGAAGTCCTCGGTGCCCAACGACAACATCGATCGCGCGGTCAAGCGCGGATCGGGTGCCGAGGCCGGCGGTGCCGACTACCAGACGATCATGTACGAGGGCTACGGACCGAACGGCGTCGCCGTGCTGATCGAGTGCCTCACCGACAACCGCAACCGCGCCGCGGCCGAGGTGCGCACCGCGCTGACCCGCAACGGCGGCAGCCTGGCCGACCCCGGCAGCGTCTCGTACATGTTCAGCCGCAAGGGAATCGTCATGGTCCCGAAGTCCGGCGAACTGAACGAGGACGACGTGCTCACCGCGGTGCTGGACGCCGGCGCGGAGGAGGTCAACGACCACGGCGAGTCCTTCGAGGTGGTCAGCGAGGCCGGTGACCTGGTCGCGGTGCGCAGCGCCCTGGTCGACGCCGGCATCGACTACGACTCCGCCGACGCCGAGTTCGTGCCGAGCGTCGAGGTACCGCTCGACGAGGACGGCGCCCGCAAGATCTTCCGGCTGATCGAGGCCCTCGAGGACAGCGACGACGTGCAGAACGTCTACGCGAACTTCGACGTGTCCGACGAGGTCATGGCCGCCGTCGACTGATCTCACCTGGCACTCTGGCCACATGCGTGTTCTCGGTGTCGACCCCGGCCTGACCCGGTGCGGCCTCGGCGTCGTCGAGAGCCGCTCCGGACGGCGCGCGGTGCTGGTCGCGGTCGACGTGGTGCGCACCCCGGCGCAGGCCGACCTGGCCCGCCGGCTGCTCGAGGTGAGTCAGGCCGTGGGCGACTGGATCGACCAGACCCACCCCGACGTGGTCGCCGTCGAACGGGTCTTCAGCCAGCACAACGTCAGCACGGTGATGGGCACCGCGCAGGCCGCGGGGGTGGCGATCCTGGCCGCCGCGCAGCGCGACGTGCCGGTGGTGATGCACACGCCGAGCGAGGTCAAGGCCGCGGTCACCGGCAGCGGGCGGGCCGGCAAGACCCAGGTCGCCACCATGGTCACCAGGATCCTCTCGCTGCCCGCCGCGCCGACCCCCGCGGACGCGTCCGACGCCCTGGCCCTGGCCATCTGTCATCTCTGGCG
>DAIOVT010000152.1:0-8657 GCA_036758885.1 Kineosporiaceae bacterium | reverse complement strand
GGTCAGGTTGCGGTTCATCCACTCGATCGAATCGGCGTAGACGTTCGGGGTGGCCATCTCGACCGTGGCCGGCAGGTTGATGATCACCTTGCGGTCGGCGGCGGGCTCGAAGACGTCGATCACCTCGTTGCAGATCCGCGCGGCGAACTCCAGCTCGGTGCCGGTGTAGGACTCCGGGCTGTACTCGAAGAACACATCGGTGCCGGCGGCCTGCGCGGCGTCCCCCAGTTTCATGCACAGCCGGGCGCCCTCCAGGGCGATGTCGACGATGCCGTCCTGGTCGGCGCCGAACACCACCCTGCGCTGCAGTACCGAGGTCGAGTTGTAGAGGTGCACGATCGCCTGGTCGGCGCCCCGGATCGCCTCGTAGGTGCGCTCGATCAGGTGGTCCCGGGCCTGGGTCAGCACCTGGATCACCACGTCGTCCGGGATCAGGTCTTCCTCGATCAGCTGCCGGACGAAGTCGAAGTCGGTCTGGCTCGCCGAGGGGAAACCGACCTCGATCTCCTTGTAGCCCATCTTCACGAGCAGGTCGAACATCCGCCGCTTGCGCTCGGGGCTCATCGGGTCGATCAGGGCCTGGTTGCCGTCACGCAGATCGACGGCGCACCACTGCGGCGCCACGGTGATCCGTTTGTCGGGCCAGGTGCGATCGGGCAGGTCGACGCGGATCTGCTCGTTGAAGGGCTGATAGCGATGGATCGGCATGCCGGAGGGCTGCTGAACGTTCTTCACGAAGTGCCTCACAAGAGTGCGGGAGCCATACGGGACGGCGGCCGGCGCACGCGAATCTCCCGCGGCGAGAGGACCGGCCTAAAGGGTCCCGCCGCGGCGATCAAGAAGGAGGTTCGCCGAGAGCACGGTGTCACAGTACACGCCCGGACGTGCCCGTCGTCCCCCGCCGTCCGCGGTTCGTTCATCCGAGGGTTTCAAGCCGTGGACACGGAGAGAATGCTCGCGATCAGGAACTGCCTCTCATCACGCTTCTCGTGGCACCAGGCGAACAACCGGTCGGCGGCGAAATCCCGCACCGTGATCACCCGGTCGCTGACTCCACCACCGGCCGAGCGGTAGGTGATGAAGATGTTCGCACCCTGCGCGATCGCCATCGCGAGAGTGCGCAGCTCATCCTCACCGAGGTGTCGTGATGCCATGCGCAGCTTGGCCACCAGGTACCCGAGAACGTCGTCCTCGTCCTCGTCGGCCACGATCACACCGGCCAGCCGGCGAACGACGTCCGCGACGTTCTCCCGCCCCCACCCGGTGCGGAGCGGCCCGTCGGCCTGCGGGGCGGGCTGCTGCGCGACGGCGAGATCGATGACTACACCGTCCTCCCCAGTGTCCGCTGCGTTCTGCGCAGACCGTGGCCGGTCGGACGTCTCATGTGGTGCGCTCTGCCACGGCATCGGCAGGAAACCGGCGGCGCGCAGGGCGTTGAGAGTGGCCTCCGGCCCCTGCTCGGAGAGCGCCACTGTGGGCGCGATGCGCTGCAGCCGGAGCTCCCGCAATCGACGCTCACTGCAGATCTCCACGAGCAGTGCCTCGTCATCGCAGCGCAGAACCGACCGGGCCGGTGCCACCCGGACTCCTCCGTGCCGGCGACCGACGTCGGCGATGAGATATTCCAGCGGCTGCGGCAGCGGGCCGGTGGCGACGGCGGTCAATTGCGCTGCGAGCTCGGCGGCGCCGACGCCCGAGTCGAGCGCCCGCCGGACCGTAGCGGTGGTGAACCGCCAGATCACCGCCCCGCCGCGGCTCTCCCGGTCGGCCGACAGGTCGAGCAAGGTACTGAGTCGACCGGACGGCGGACCCGCCGCCATCGCCGTCAGGTCTGACCCGAAGACGGCCACGCCGACCACGGCAGGGAGCACCGCGGCCACGGCTTCGACGAGTTGCGTCCGCTCTGCGGCGAACGACGCACGCAGCACTTCGGAGGCCGCCCCGTGCGCGATCAGGCCGAGCATCCGCGCCTCGTCGAGGGCCGGGCTGGACGGCGGCGGCGATTCTCTCAGCGCCGCCGGCCCGGCATCGAGCTCGTCAGGCTCGTCGAATTCCTCCTCGACGTGGCGCAGGTGCAGCAAAGGCTTCGTCCACTCGACCTGCCTGATCATGGCCTGCTCCTCGACCGCCCGCCCCGGCGGTAGCGCCACATAGGCAGCGAGCAGGACCGAGCGACCGCTCTGACACAAGATGCAGTAGTCGCTGTCGTGGCCGACCGGGCCGGGACGGCCCTGGGCGTCGGTGATGGCTGTCGGGGACTGACCGAGGTTGGTCCACGCCTCGATCAGCAGGGTGATCCGCGGCCCGGGGTCCAGGTCTCGCCATGCCGAAGCTGTCTCGCCACAGCGCCAGCGGCCACCCTGTTGCTCGAGAACCCCTGCGGCGTAAGTGAGTTGCAGCACCAAGCGCACCATCGCCTGGTCCAGGTGACAGACCTTGGCCAGCCGCGTGATCTCTCGCTGGCCCACCCCGCCGGCCTTCAAGGTCGCGACGGGGTGATCTCGCACGTGGTCGACCAGGGACAGGCAGGCCTGATCGAACTGCACGAGCGCGGCCGCCGACTCCCGGCGCACCATCTCGGGCTCCACCTGGCTCTCCGGGAGCAGCGGAGCTTGCGGGTCGAAGGTCAGGGAGGGCTGCAGCAGCTCCACCGCCACCTCGGCGGGAATCACGGCGTCCATGGCCGAGTGCGAGGGCACCGCAAGGCCGTACTGCGTCGCGGCGTCGAGTGCCCCGGCCACGGCGCGGTAGTCGATGCCGCTGTAGCCGAATACCGAATCCCTGGTGCGCTGCACCCACGTCGTGAGGGCCTGCCGGTTCGCGGGTGTCAGCAGGTCGAGCCGGGCCTGCACGGCAACCGAGTCGTCCAGACAGGCAAGCAATTCAGCAACGATCTCGTCCTTGAGCCGTGGCGCCGAGGACGTCCAGTGGCGCAGCAGCTTCGCCAACCGGTCACGCGGGGTGAACTGCGACAGCTCCAACATCGACGGGCCGAAGTCCACCGAGGCCAGCAGATTGCTCAAACCTGGTGCGGCGTAGGCGATTCCGGCATCGTCACGCCAGGCCAGACCAAAGCCGCCGGCGACTGCCAGCCAATACTCGACCTGGTCGAGATGATCAGGCCGGCCGGGCCGGCCGGTTCCCGGCTGCACCGCCAGCAGCCCAGCACAACGACTCAGTGGTGCGCGGCCGCCGAGAGAGAGCAGCGCCGACAGCGCCTGGATCACCGGTCGCGGCTGCTGCACCAGGGCCAGCGAGAGCGAGGAGGGATGCGCCAGCCGCGACTCCAACGCGCTCAGGTCTCGCAGAGGCGGTCCCTCGAGCAGATCCGGTCGCTGCTCCAGGATCCGGGCGAGCTGGTCGGAACTCAATCCGGCCAGCCACTTCACGTAGTCGGACATGCTGCCTTCGTTCGAGGCGCCGAGTCAGGCCACCGAAGTGCCCGACGATGTCACAAGCATCCTGACACGAACGACGAATCACGCATCGTCAGCTCTTCGAACCGGTCAGCACGAGGGTCCCGCCGAGGCCGATCATCAACACGCCGCCGGCCCGCAACTGGCGCCGGCGTACAAGCGCTCGGCGCCGCCGTACAAGTGTTCCGCGTCACGGCCCGGCAGCATCACAACCGACAGGTATGAGGCGGACGCGCGAACGAGGGAGTTCAGCAATGGTGACCCGACACGACATCGAGTTCCAGGCCGACGGCACCACACTGCGCGGCTGGCACTACGAGCCCGAGAGCGCCGCCGGGCCGTACCCGTTGGTGGTGATGGCCCACGGTTTCTCGGCCACCCGGGACATGTGGCTGGACGAGTTCGCCCGGTTGTTCGCCGGTGCCGGGCTGGGCGTGCTGGTCTACGACCACCGCAATCTCGGTGCCAGCGACGGCGAACCACGCGGCGAGATCGACCCGTGGCGCCAGATCAACGACTATCGGACGGCGATCACCTACGCGACCACGCTGCCCGGGGTGGACGCCGAACGGATCGGCGTGTGGGGGTCGAGCTACTCGGGTGGGCACGTACTGGTGGTCGCCGCCATCGATCGCCGGGTCAAGTGCGTCGTCTCGCAGGTGCCGCTGGTGAGCGGGATCGCGAACGGCCGCAGACTGATCAGGGCCGACCACTTCGCCGGACTGCGGGCCGCCTTCGACGCCGACCGCCTGGCCCGGTTCGAGGGCAAGGAGCCGGCGATGATCCCGGTGACCTGGGAGGCCGACCCCGCCGAGCCGTGTGCCCTGCCCACCACCGACACCCACGACTTCTTCCTCGGCCCGATGCGCGAGCGCGCCACGACCTGGCGCAACGAGGTGACCCTGCGCAGCGTCGAGATGTTCCTGGACTACGAGCCCGGCGCCTACCTCCCGCTGATCAGCCCGACCCCGCTGCTGCTGGTGGTCGCCGGCCAGGACCATCTGACCCCGGCCGACCTGACCCTCGCCGCCTTCGAGGACGCGCGCGAACCGAAGAAGCTGGTCGTGCTGCCGTGCGGTCACTTCGAGGCCTATGTGGATGAGGGTTTCGCGGTCGGCGGCGCCGCCGAACGGGACTGGTTCGCCAAGCACCTGCGGGCCGGTTCCTGAGCCCGACCGCAGCACTACGGACGGAGTCTTCCCAGCAGAGCGACGACCACAGACGATTGAGGTGGACGAGCGACACACCAGTGCCACCGCACCGGCCGGGACCCGATCGTCGACGTCCCGGCCGGTTCCTGTCCGATCCGACAACGGAGTTGTGATCGTGAGCTCAGCATCGATCCAGAACGCGATCCAGAACGCTTGGCAGGCCGACGGCCCACCGGACGACGACATGTCCGACCGTTGGGGCGAGATCGTCTCGGCGACGCATCTGCCCTGGCAGGTGCAGGTGCAGGTGCCGGTACAGGGAGGCCGGTTCCGGGCCGACGTGCAGCGCTGGTGGATCGACGACCTGGCGCTGGTCGACGTCCGCTGCGGCCCCTCCTCGGGACACCGCCGGCGCAGCCAGCTGGCCGCGACCGACGGCGAGTTCGTCGTCGTGCTGTTCACCAGATCGGGGCGGGAGACGGTCTGGACCGACGAGCGTCAGGTGGTGCTGGGCCCCGGCGACGCCGTGGTCTGGGACAGCGGCATCCACGCCCGGTTCCAGATCCCGGACCATCTGGTCAAGCGCAGCCTGCTGATCCCGCGGGCGGTGCTGGACGAGGTCAGCGGCCAGACCTGGACGACGCCGGGCGTCCGGCTGGACGGCGCCTCCCCCGCCGTCCGGCTGCTGAGCAGCTACCTGGACAGCCTCACCGGCATGCTGCCGCAGCTGGGCCCGACCGCCCTGATCGCCGCCCGCAACGCCACCCTGGAACTGTTCGTCGGCGCCGCTCGCCCGGCCGGCGCCGGAACCGTGCCGGTGAGC
Source organism: Kineosporiaceae bacterium (assembly GCA_036758885.1). Taxonomy (GTDB): domain Bacteria; phylum Actinomycetota; class Actinomycetes; order Actinomycetales; family Kineosporiaceae; genus DAIOVT01. The sequence goes on along the minus strand of DAIOVT010000152.1, from coordinate 3,267 downwards.
ACGGTGACCGATCCCGCGCTGCGCGCGGCCATGGACCGTTACATCGACCGGCACCTGGCGGGCGGGCTGCTGTCACCGGGGGACATCGCCCAGGCGCACGGGGTCTCGGTGCGCACGGTCAACCGGATCTACAGCTCCAGCGGCGAGACCGTGAGCGGGGTGATCCGTAGCCGGCGGCTGGCCCGGGCCCGGGCCGAGCTCGCCGCCGGTACCGAACCGATCATGACCATCGCGCACCGCTGGGGCTTCTTCGACAGCAGCCATTTCACCCGCACCTTCAAGTCCCAGTACGGGATCAGTCCTCGTGAATATCGGGCCGCCACTGTGTGACCCCTGCCGTGAGCGCCGCCGGCCTCAGAGGGTCTCACCGGAGATCAGCGGCTCGAACGCGCGATAGGCCTCGATGTTGCGGAAGTGCCGGCAGTACAGGTCGGCGTCGCCGCTCAGGTCGCTCTCGAGCACCTCGGCCACGTCGATCACGCCCTCGAACCGCCAGCGGATCACCTCACCGGCTGCATTCGCGAAGTCCGTCCGGCCGCTCTCGCCGCGGCGCTGAGCGCGGCGGCGAGCCTCGTGCTCGTCGACAGCATGGATCAGCACCGTCTCCTCCTGCCACAACGGCTGATGGCCGGGAGCCTCGCTCGAGGAACTGTTCAGCAGGATCGCGATGTAGGCCTGCCTCGCGACGCTGGCGTCATGACCGGTCACCGGGCCATCGTGCTCGCCCGACGGTCGCGGGCAAACCCGGTTTCGCGGCTCGCTCAGAACCCCAACCGCTGCAACTGTTTCGGGTCACGCTGCCAGTCCTTGGCCACCTTGACCCGCAACTCCAGATGAACCCGCTGGCCGAGCAGCGCCTCGATGTTGCGGCGGGCCTCGATACCGACCTCGCGCAGCCGGGCACCGCGCTTGCCGATCATGATGCCCTTCTGGCTGTCGCGTTCGACGAAGATGAACGCCCGGACGTCGAGCAGCGGATCGTGGTCGGGGCGGCCGTCGCGCGGCTCCATGTCCTCGACCAGAACCGCCAGCGAGTGCGGCAGCTCGTCGCGCACACCCTCGAGCGCGGCCTCGCGGATCAGCTCGGCGATCATCACCCGTTCGGGTTCGTCGGTGAGTTCGCCGTCCGGGTAGAGCGGCGGCCCCTCGGGCAGCTTGCTGATCAGCAGGTCGGCGAGTTCGCCGACCTGGCTGCCGGAGACCGCCGAGACCGGGATGACATCGGCGTCGGGAACCAGGGCCGAGGCGGCCAGAAGTTGGGCCGGCAACTCCTCGCGGCGGCCCTTGTCGCTCAACTTATCGATCTTGGTCACGATGACGACGACCTTGGGCGCGTTCTTGCGCACCCGCCCGTCGGGACCGGTGGCCAGTTCGATCAGTTCGTTCGCGATGAACCGGTCACCCGGGCCGACCGGCTCGTCGGCGGGGATGCAGAACCCGATCACATCGACCTGCAGCAGCGTCTCGCGGACCAGGTCGTTGAGGCGTTCGCCGAGCAGGGTCCGGGGCCGGTGCACACCCGGAGTGTCGACCAGGACCAGCTGCGCGTCGGGCCGGTGGATGATGCCCCGGATCGTGTGCCGGGTGGTCTGCGGACGACTCGAGGTGATCGCCACCTTCTCACCGACCAAGGCGTTGGTGAGCGTCGACTTGCCGGCGTTCGGCCGGCCGATCAGGGCCGCGAAACCGCTGCGGTAGCCGGGATCGCGTTCTGCCGCAACGGTTCCCACGAATGCGCCGGTCATGAGGCCTTGCCCTGGTGCTCCAGTTGCTCACGTTCCTTGGGCTCGGCACGCTCGACCAGTACCCGGTCGAGCCGGTGGCGCCGTCCGGTGAAGGTCTCGGCGGTGAGCACCAGCCCGGACACCTCGGCCGACGAACCGGCGATCGGCACCCGGCCCAGGCCCTTGGCCAACAGCCCACCGACAGTGTCGACGTCCTCGTCCTCGATCTCCAGGTCGAACAGGTCGCCGACGTCCTCGATGTTCAACCGGGCACTGACCCGATAGCGCTCGTCGCCGAGCTGCTCGACCTCGTCCGGCGTCGTGTCGTACTCATCGGAGATCTCGCCGACGATCTCCTCGACCAGATCCTCGAGGGTGACCATGCCTGCGGTGCCGCCGTACTCGTCGATCACGATCGCCACATGCCCGGCGTCGCGCTGCATGTCCTTGAGCAGCTGGTCGGCCCGCTTGCTGTCGGGCACCAGGTTCGGTTCGCGCATCAGGTCGCCGACCAGCATGCGGGTCATCGCCTCGGGGGTCTCGTGCATGCGCCGGGCCAGGTCCTTGAGGTAGAGCACGCCGCGCACGTCGTCGAGGTCCTCGCCGGTGACCGGCATCCGCGAGAAGCCCGACCTCAGGAAAGTGGTCATCGCCTTGGGCAACGCCGTCGTGGTGGCGACCGAGACCAGGTCGGTGCGCGGCACCATCACCTCGCGCACCCGGGTGTCGCGCAGCTCGAAGACCGACTGGATCATCTCGCGTTCCTCGGCCTGGATCAGCGCGGACTCCTCGGCGACGTCGACCAGTTCACGCAGTTCGGCCTCGGTCGCGAACGGGCCGTGACGGTAGCCCTTGCCCGGTGTGAACGCGTTACCGACCAGCACCAGCAGCCGGGCCAACGGCCCGAGCAGCCGGGTGGCCATCTGGATCACCGGAGCGGCCAGCAGACCCACGGTGTCGGCGTGCTGCCGCCCGTAGGTGCGCAGACCGACGCCGACCGTCACGAAGATCGCGGCGGCGCTGATCGCGATCGTGGCCAGGGCGGCCTGCCACCAACTGGGCAGCAACGAGGCCATCACCAGGGCGACGCAGGTGGCCGCGGCCATCTCCGCGAGCACCCGCAGGAAGGTGGTGACCAGCAGCGGCGGACCGGGCTCGGTGGCGATCGCCAGCAGGGCGGTCGCCCCGCGGCGGCCCTCCTCGACCAGATCCGCGGCGCGCACCTTGGTCACCCGGGTCAATGCCGCATCGGCACCGGCCAACAGGGCGGCGACCACGACCAGCGCGACCGCTGCGAACAGGAGTTCAGTTCCGGGCAGGCTCACCTGCGGTATCACCCACGGCCTCGGGTCGACAGAAAGGTCAGCAACAGCTTGCGTTGCAGGGCGAACATCTCTTGCTCCTCGCCGGGTTCGGCGTGGTCGTAGCCGAGCAGATGCAGGATCCCGTGCGTGGTCAGCATCAGCAGCTCGTCGTGCGTGGTGTGCCCGGCCTCGGTGGCCTGACGTTCGGCCACGGTCGGGCAGAGCACGATGTCACCGAG
>DAIOVT010000151.1:3595-8680 GCA_036758885.1 Kineosporiaceae bacterium | reverse complement strand
GCCCGTCGGGTCGCCGTCCCGGGCCCTCGCCCAGACGCCGGCCCAGAAGCCGGCCCAGACGCCGGAGATCGAACGCGCCGTCGCCGCGCTGCGCCGGGAACTGCAACTCTCCGAGGAGTTCCTGCGGCACGTGGCCGGGGTCCCGCTCGGCGCGACGACCCCGGCCGCGGCGCCGGGCCCGGCCACCGCGGCGCCGGACGCCGAGCTGCCGCGGCCACCGCGGCCGGACGGCGTGATCTTCGACAGAGATGATCTGATCACCTTCGCCGACGGCCGGATCGCCGACGTGTTCGGCCCCGAGTACGCGCAGATCGACGCCTTCCGGCGACGGGTGCGGCTGCCGTCCGAGCCCTATCACTTCGTCTCCCGGGTGACCGCGCTGACCGGTGAGCTCGGCGGCCGCGGGCCGGCCACCATCACCACCGAGTACGACGTGCCGGTCGACGCCTGGTACGCCGTCGACGGCCAGGTGCCACCGGCGGTGACGATCGAGGCCGGGCAGTGCGATCTGCTGCTGGCCGCCTACCTCGGCATCGACCTGGAGAACCGCGGTGAGCGGGTCTACCGGCTGCTCGACTCGAGCCTGACCTTCCACGGCGACCTGCCCCGGGTCGGCCAGACCCTGCGCTACGACATCACCATCGACCGGTTCGTGAAGACCCCCGGCCCGACGCTCTTCTTCTTCCGCTACCTGTGCTACGCCGACGGTGAGCTGATCCTCGAACTGAACGACGGCTGCGCCGGGTTCTTCACCGACGCCGAGCTCGATGCGTCCATCGGGGTGGTGCGTCCGCCGCAGCAGCAGACGCCGACCGAGCGCGAGGCCTTCCACCCGCTCGCCCGCAGCACCCGCACCAGCCTGGCCGTGGAGGACATGCGCCGTCTCTCCGAGGGCCTGGTGCCCGAGGTGTTCGGGCCCGAGTACGAACAGGGCGAGGGGGTGAACCCGTCGATCCGGCTGGCCCCGGTCGACCTGCTGATGGTCGACGAGGTCGAGCGGATCACCTTCAGCGGTGGGGAGTTCGGCCTCGGTGGCCTGGTCGCCCGCAAGCGGCTGCAGCCCGACGCCTGGTACTTCACCAGCCACTTCGTCGGCGACCCGGTGCTGCCCGGCTCGCTGATCGCCGAGGGCGCGGTGCAACTGCTGCAGACCTACGCTATGGCCGCCGGTCTGCACCTGGTCATGCCCGACGCGCGGTTCCAGCCGATGCGCGACGTCACCACCGTCGTCCAGGTGCGCGGGCAGATCGTGCCGCGGCACGACGAGGTGGTCTACGAGGTGCAGGTCAAACGGGTCGGCCTGCTGCCCCGGCCGCACGTCGTGGCCGACGTCACCGTGCACGTCGAGGGCAAGCCGAGCCTGCGGGTCGTCGATCTCGGCATCGCGATCGTCGAGAAGCCCGGCACCCCGTTCGCCCCGGGTGAGGGCGGTGTCGTCGAGCACTACTTCGGCCGCCGCAACCGCGACGGAGAAGTGGCGCTGCTCAACGAGTTCCACATGGCGCACGCCGCCAAGGGCGACCTGGCGATCGCGATGGGCACCGAGTTCGCCACCTACGCCGGACGGCGCGCCCCCTACATCCCGAACGGCCCGTTCCTGTTCGTCGACCGGGTGATGGCGCTCGAGGGACGGCGCGGCGAGCTCAAGCCCGGCGCGGTGATGGTCACCGAGTACGACGTGCCGGTCGACGCCTGGTACCTCGCCGACAACGGCGGTCCGGTGGTGCCGAACTGCGTGCTGATGGAGTCGAGCCTGCAGTCGGCGATCCTGCTCGGCTACTACCTCGGCGCCACGCTCGACTTCCCGCAGGAGTCCTTCCGGATCCGGAACCTCGACGGCACAGCCACTTTCACCAAGCGGATCGATCTGCGCGGCCGCACGGTGCGGCAACGCTCGGTGCTGCTGGCCAGCATCCCGATGCCGGGCACCGTGTTGCAGAAGTTCTCCTACGAACTGTCCTGCGACGGCGAGGTGTTCTACGCCGGCGAATCGATGTTCGGCTACTTCAACGACGGTGCCCTGGCCAACCAGGTCGGCCTGGACAACGGCAACTACGTGGCACCGTGGCTCGTCGGCGAACCCTCGGCACAGCAGTCGGCACAGCAGTCGGAACAACAGTCGGCACAGCAGCCAGGCGGGACGGCGCCCACCGTGGTGGTGCGTACGCCGGCCGACTTCGCGAGCTCGGCCGGCCCGCGGCTCTCCCGCGACGACCTGCAACTGGCCGGCACGGTCGAGCTGGTTCGTGACGGCGGCTCGGCCGGGCTGGGCTACGCACTGGGACGGCGCCAGATCCACACCGGCGACTGGTATTTCAAGCGCCACTTCCACACCGACCCGGTGATGCCCGGTTCGCTCGGCGTGGAGGCGATGGTCAGCGCGATCCAGATGATCGCGCTCGAACGTGGCCTGGGCGAGGACATCCCCGACCCGGTCTTCGCACCGGCGGTGGACGTTCCCTTCACCTGGCGCTACCGCGGCCAGATCCCGCACGAGGAGATGGAGATGTCCTACGAGGTGCACATCACCGATGTGCGCACCGAGGACGACCGGGTCGTCGTGATCGCCTCGGGCAGCCTCTGGCGACCGGGGTTGCGGATCTACGACGTCGAGGGTCTGGCGGTCGAGATCCGTTCCGCGCCGGGGCCGATCGCGATCTCCACCTCGTCCGAACTGCCGGTGGCGACCGCCGGACCGCTCGTGACGACCGCAGCGCCGTCCGCCGCTGCGGCGGCGCCCGAGCCGATCACCGCAGGAGCTGAGATGACAACGCTGACCTGGGCCGGACCGGCCCCGGCCACTACCGCCGACGAGGTCGAGGTGGCCCTGCACGACGTCACCAACCCGTATCTGATCGTCGACCAGGACGGCGAGGTCGGGCTCACCCGTGGCGGCTCTCTGGTCGCCGGTGGGGGCACCAGGGGCGAGGTGCTCGGTCTGGTGCCGCGGGTGGAGCCCGGAACCCTGGGATCCGCCTCGTTCCGTGAGGATCACGGTGTCAAGTACGCCTGGATGACCGGGGCGATGGCCGGTGGGGTGGCCTCCGAGGAGCTGGTGATCGCGCTCGGCAAGGCCGGAATCCTGGCCAGCTACGGTTGCGCCGGCCTGCTGCCGGGGCGGGTCGACCGGGGCATCTCCGCCATTCGGGAGGCGTTGGGCGACAGGCCGTTCGCCTGCAACCTGATCCACTCACCGAGCGAGCCCCGGCTCGAACGGATGGGCGTCGAACTCTTCCTGAAGCACGGTGTGCGGGTGGTCGAGGCCTCCGCGTTCATGGACCTGAGCCCGAACATCGTGCGCTACCGGGCGGCGGGCCTGCGGACGGGCACGGACGGCCGGGTGGTCGCCGGCAACCGGGTGATCGCCAAGATCTCCCGCGCCGAGGTGGCCGAGAAGTTCATGCGGCCGGCGCCGGTGGCGATGCTCGACGGGCTGCTCGCCGAGGGCCTGATCACCGCGGAGCAGCGTGACCTGGCGCTGCAGGTGCCGATGGCCGACGACATCACCGTCGAGGCCGACTCGGGCGGCCACACCGACCGCCGTCCGCTGCTGGCGATCTTTCCGGCGATCGCCGCGCTGCGCGAACGGCTGGCCGCCGAGAACCCCGGGCTCCCCCCGGTGCGGCTCGGTGCGGCCGGCGGCATCGGCACCCCGTGGGCGGCCGCGGCGGCCTACGCACTCGGTGCCGACTACGTGGTCACCGGCTCGGTGAACCAGGCATGCCTGGAGTCGGGCGCCAGTGAGCACACCAAACTGCTTCTGGCGCAATCGAGTGCGACCGACTTCGCGATGGCGCCGGCCGCGGACATGTTCGAGCTCGGGGTGGAACTGCAGGTGCTGCAGCGGGGCACGATGTTCCCGCAGCGGGCCAAGCTGCTCTACACCACCTACACCGAGCACGAGAGCATCGACGCGATCGCCGCCCCGCTGCGCGAACGCCTGGAGAAGCAGGTGTTCCGCCGGCCGCTGGGCCAGGTCTGGGACGACGTCCGGGCCTACTTCGAGCGCCGCGATCCCTCACAGCTGGAGCGGGCCGAGGGCAACGAGAAGCGCCGGATGGCGCTGATCTTCCGCTGGTATCTGGGCATGTCCTCGCGGTGGGCGAGCACCGGCGAGGCGGATCGCCGTCCCGACTATCAGATCTGGAGCGGTCCGGCGATCGGCAGTTTCAACGAATGGACGCGGGACAGCGACCTGGCCACGCCCGAGGGGCGCTCCGTGGTGGAGGTCAATCTGCAACTGCTGCACGGGACGGCGGTCGCCACCCGTGCCAACGCGATTCGGGTGGCCGGGGTCGATCTCCCGGTGCACGCGATGGTGAGACCGGTGATCGGAATCGACCTGCAGGGCGGTGCCGCCGCCTTGCAGAAAACGGGGGTTGCGTAATGTCGGGGACAGTTCAGTTATTCACGCCGGCAACCGGTTTGGCCCGGTTGACCACGCCGGCCGGGCGTCCGGGCGGTGGGCTGGATGCACTGACGCTCGAAGAACGATTGGGCGACGCCTTCGCCCCGCAGAACCGGCTCGGGGTGTGGGCGCACTACCCCCCGGACCACACGTCGACGCCGCTCGACGAGGCCTGCCGGCAGGCCGGCCTGCATCTGGGCATCCTGCCCCCGGAACACGGCGGGCATCTCACCGATCTTGCCCAGTTGATGCTCACGGTCCGCGCCGCCGCCCGGCGCGACCCGAGCGTGATGCCGCAGACGCTGATCAGTGTCACGGCGTTGAGCCTGGCCCTGGTCGCCGACGACGCTGCGGCCGTGGCCCGGATCGGCGCCGCGATCCGCCGCGGTGAGGCGGTCGGGTTCGCCATGTCCGAGGAGTCGACGGGCAGCGACATCCTTTCCAGCGCAGCCCGTATGCACGACGCCCCGGACGGCGGCATGGTGCTCAGCGGCCGCAAGTGGATGATGGGTGGCGGCCGGCACTGCCGCTCGGCGGTGGTGATCGCCGCCCATGCCGGACGGCGCGGCCCGGGTGCCTTCTCGGCGGTCCTGGTCGATCTGCCCGAGGGCGTGATCGAGGAACCGGTGCCGACCGTGGGCATGTCCCGCTGCCAGTTCTCCGACGTCGAACTGGAC
>DAIOVT010000151.1:0-3585 GCA_036758885.1 Kineosporiaceae bacterium | reverse complement strand
GCTCTCCCGCGGCCAGCGCGAGTACGACGTCGAACTGGACGGCATCAAGGTCTCCGCCGCCGACATCATCGGGGTGCCGCTGCGCGGCCTCGAGCTCGCCATGCGGGCCCAGCAGATGGTCCGGGCGATGAGCACGATCGCCTCGGTGGCCTGCCTCGACACCGGGTTGCGGCTCGCGGTGCGGCATCTCGACCAGCTGCGGCTGGTGCGCTCACCGGGACGTCCCTCGGGCGAGGACCCCACTCCCGCAGCGATTCTCGGCGCCTGCGCGGTCGAGATGGTGCTGGCCGACGTGCTCACCCAGGCGGTGGCCCGGCTGATCCATCACGCTCCCGAGGCGGCCGGTCTGGGCACCGCGGTGGCCAAGGAGCTGACCCCGATCCTGGCCCGCCGGGCGCTGCTCGGCGCCACGGATCTGCTCGGTGCCCGCGGCGTGATCGCCGAGGGGGCCGGCGGGGTGCTGGCCCGGCTGCGTGCGGACAACGAGGTGGTCAGGTACATCGATCTCAGCGTGGCCGCCAACCAGCGGGTGGTCGCGATGCACCTGTCCACGTTCGGGGTGGCCCGGGTGGCCGAGATCTCCGAGGACTTCGCCGCCTCCAAGACCGCGGCACCCTCGCTGTTCAGCCTGCTCGAGACGCTGCCCGAGCTCGACCTCACCCAGCTCGCGCTACGGCCGCGGCCGAACGACCCGGTGGTGGTCGCGCTGGCCAACTCCTGTGCCGCGGCGGTCGATGCGCTGCACGCCCCGGACACCGCCGCCACCGAGGAGCTCGCCGACCTGGTGGCCTGGGTCTGGGACGCCGTCCGCGACGAGCTGCTCTCGCTCGCCGAACAGCGGGTCGACAGCGCCGGAATCGGCATTCCGGGTGAGGCGGTGACCCGGTTCAGCTGGCTCTGGGCGGGTGCCTGCTGCGTGCACCTGTGGCTGAGCAACCGCGATCTGCCGCTGTTCGGCGGCGCCCCGGGCTGGACCGGCTGGCTGCGGGACACGCTGCACTACATCAGGGTCGAGGTCGGCGGCAACGACAGCGGCAACGCGACCAAGAACTACCCGGCGACGTTGCGCCAGGTCCGCGGCCTGATCCGCACCGCACAGGCGGTGACCGCGCTGCCGCACCCGCTCGCCGACGCCCCCACCGGTACCGACGAGGACTGAGATGACCGCCCGAACCCAGCAGCATCAACCCGATCAGGACGGCGCCCGGGCACGGCGCCCGGACCGGGTGCCCACCCTCGAAGCGGCGATCCGCTCGCTCGAGGCGCACCTCGGTGATCCGCGTGACCCGGCCTCGCCGATGTCGCACGCCGCGGTGATCGAGCTCGACGAACGCGGCGAGTACCCGCACCCGTTCGTCTCGCTGCTGCGGCGCTGGGGCGTGCAGGACTGGTTCGTGCCGGCCGAGCTCGACGGCAACGCCGTCGACGTCGAGGACGGCGGCGTGCTGATGCGGCTGGTCGCCCGGCGGTGCATCACCACGGCAACGGCCTTGAGCATCAACGCGATCGGCTACACCGCGATCTGGACCGGCGGCTCCCCGGAACAGCGCCGACGGCTCGCCGACCGCACCCGGCGCGGCACCCGGTTCGCCTGGGCGCTCTCGGAGCACAACCACGGCAGCGACCTGCTGGCCAACGAGACCCGGGCCCGGCGGGTGCCCGAGGAGCAGGGCGGTGGCTGGATCCTGGACGGCGAGAAGTGGCTGATCGGCAACGCCACGATGTCCGACGTGGTGGTGGTGCTGGCCCGCACCCGCGACAAGAGCGGCCCGGCGAGCCATTCGGTGTTCGCCGTCGACCGCCGCGAGGTGCTGGCCGGCCAGCTCACCGATCTGCCGAACAACCCTCCCGTCGGGTTGCGCGGCTTCGACCTGTCGGGGCTGTGCTTCGACGCCTGCCGGGTGGGCGAGGACGCCCTGATCGGTGCCGAGGGACGCGGCGTCGAGATCGTGCTGAAGACCAGCCAGATGGTGCGGGTGAACCTCACCTACCTGGCCCTGGGGGCGCTGGACACCGGGCTGCGACTGGCTCTGGAGTTCGCCCGCGGCCGGGAGAACTTCGGCGACACCGTGTGGCAGATCCCCTACTCGCGCAGTCAGCTCGTGGAGTCGTTCGCCGATCTGCTGGCCTGTGACGCGTTGAGCACCGGTGCGGTGCGAGCCCTGCAGCTGGCCCCGGAACAGGCGAGCTCGTGGAGCTCGATCGCCAAGTACCTGGTGCCCACGGTGGTCGACGAGGCGATGACCCGGTGCTCGGTGGTGCTCGGCGCCCGGCACTTCCTGCGCACCGGCGAATGGGCGATCTTCCAGAAGATGGCCCGCGACCTGATCGTCGCCGACTTCGCCGACGGAAACACCGTGGTCAACCTGAAAACCGTTGTGGCGCAACTGCTCGGAGCGTTGTCCGGGCGAGCCACGGTCGGCGAGGCCGATCGTGCGGCGGCACTGCAGCGGGTGGTCTCGATCTTCGACCTGCATCACGACCTGCCCAGCTACGAACCGTCCCGGCAGCAGCTGTTCACCCGCCGTCCGGACGACGTACTCCTCGCGCTGCCGCACACGATCGAGGTGCTGCGCGAACGGGGCGGCGACTGGGGTGCGGTCGCGGAGGCCGGCGAGGAGGTGCTAAGTACGTGTGATCGGTTGCAGCACAGGGTCGATCGGATCCGGGCCGAACGCGGCTCGGGCTACGCCGAGGCGGCCGAGACCTTCGCCGCGGCCAAGGAGTACTGCGCGCTGACCGCCGCGGCCGGCTATCTGCACCTGCACGCCTACGGCAGCGACCGGATCGCCCCGGCGCTGCGTTCGGCGGGGCTGGTGCGGCTGGTCGTGATCCGGATGTGTCGTCGCGGGGAGCGGCCGCCACCCCCGCCGAGTGCCGACGAGGTCGAGCAGGCGGCGCTCGCCATGGAGAAGCTGGCCGACGAGCAACTGTTGTTCTCGCACCGGCCCACCCCGCTCGCGGGGGCGCTCGACTCACCGCGATGACCCCCGGGGCGAGCCCGGCTGCGCAAGGCGGCCCGCCCACGGTCGATCTGTGGTGGCTGCTCACCGGCACCCTGCCGGACGGCGAACTCGCCGCCCGGGCCGATCAGGTGATGGACGGCGCCGAGCGCACCCGCTGCGACCGGCTGCTCGGTGCCTCGGTCAAGCGGCAGTACCGGGTGTCCCGGCTTCTGTTGCGGCACAGCCTGTCCCGCTATGCCGACCGGTCACCGCAGCAGTGGTGCTTCGATCGGGAGCCGCTGGGCAGACCGGTGATCAGGTCGGCCCCCGCCGGTCTGGACTTCAACCTCGCGCACACCGAGGGCATGGCGGTGCTGGTGGTGAGCCGGGGTCTGCGCTGCGGTGTGGACGTCGAGTCGACCGAGCCGCGGCCAGCGCTGTTCCCGTTGCGGCACAAGGTTCTTGCCGCCGAGGAGCTGGCCGGTCTGGACGACGTGGCCGGGGGTGCACCGGCCGGAACCGGCGGCGGCGCAACGGCTCCCGGTGAGCGGGCGGCCGATCGGCTGGCCCGGGTCTGGGTGATGAAGGAGGCGTACACCAAGGCGCTGGGCAGCGGGTGGCAGTACGGCTTCGCCACGTT
>DAIOVT010000150.1:0-8702 GCA_036758885.1 Kineosporiaceae bacterium | reverse complement strand
CGTACTCGACGCAGCGCAGGTGCAGCACCTTGGCCCCGTTCGCGGCCATCTCGAGCATCTCCTCGTAGGTGATCGAGGAGATCTGCCGGGCCGCCGGCACGATCCGCGGGTCGGCGGTGAAGACGCCGTCGACATCGGTGTAGATCTCGCAGACATCGGCGCCGAGCGCCGCGGCCAGCGCCACGGCGGTGGTGTCGGAGCCGCCGCGGCCGAGCGTGGTGACGTCCTTGGTGCTCTGGCTGACCCCTTGAAAGCCGGCGATGATCGCCACGTCACCCTCGGCGAGGGCGGAGCTGATCCGACTCGGGGTGATGTCGATGATGCGCGCGTCGCCGTGCTGCTCGGTGGTGATCACCCCGGCCTGGCTGCCGGTGAACGAACGGGCCCGCACACCGCGATCGGCGATGGCCATGGCCAGCAGCGCGGCCGACATCCGCTCGCCCGCGGTGAGCAGCATGTCGAGCTCACGGGCCGGCGGCCGCGGCGAGACCTGACCGGCCAGGTCGAGAAGTTCGTCGGTGGTGTCACCCATCGCCGAGACGATCACGACGACGTCGTTACCGTTCTTCCGGGTCTCCACGATCCGCTGGGAGACCCGTTTGATGCTCGCGGCGTCGGCGACGGATGAGCCGCCGTACTTCTGGACGACCAGGCTCACGGTGGCGTACTCCTGCACGGGTTTTGGGGCGGGCCCGGCGAGTCTACCTGCACGGGATGTCCCGAAACCGAACGAGCTCGCGACATCGAAGCGTGACAGCACCGTGCGTCACCCGCCGTGATCATGCAGAACCGCAGCCCCCGTGATCATGCAGTTCAGCCGTGCAGGGCGTCGAACTCCGCCTCGCCGGCGACCTCGGCGTCGACGTCCAGACGCAGGTGGGCGATCATCGACTGCAGCACCCGCAACGCACTGGAGGCTCGCGCGCCCCAGCTGGACAGGTACGAGTACTGCCACCACCACAGCGCCTCGTCGACGTAACCCTCCTGGTAGTGCCGCAGACCGTGCATCAGGTCGGCGGCCACGTCGGCAAGATCGTTGGAGAGCGACCCGCGGGCGACCTCGAGCGAGGTCAGCGGGTCGATGACGTCGAGATAGTCGTCGACGCCCTCGAAGAGGTTGGCCAGCCCGCCGCGCACCGGGTCGATGTCGGGGTCGGGGCCGGGGTCGGGCTCGAACCGCTCGCTGGGCACGATGTCGGTGATCGCGCCGAGCCGGGCGCCGGAGAGCAGGATCTGCGAGACCGCGAGCATCAGCACCGGGATGGCCGTGTCGGGGCTGTTGCCGCTGGCCACCTCGGTGGCCGCGGCGATGTAGGTCTTGGTGTCCTCAGCAGTCTCCGACGCCAGCCGATGCAGGTCGGCCGCCTCGGCGTTCGGGCGCACGTCGACCTGGTCGGTCTCCACGCTGCTGCTCATCTGCCCGCTCCGTTCGAATGCTGGAGTACCGACCCTGCCATCGCGACCCACTACACGTCGAGCAGACGCCGGCCCTCGAAGGCCCGGCCAAGGGTGACCTCGTCGGCGTACTCGAGATCTCCGCCGACCGGAAGCCCCGAGGCCAGCCGGGTGACCTGCAGACCCATCGGTTTCAGCAACCGGGCCAGATAGGTCGCGGTCGCCTCGCCCTCGAGGTTGGGGTCGGTGGCCAGGATCACCTCGGTGACCGCACCGTCGGACAACCGGGCCAGCAACTCACGGATGCGCAGATCGTCGGGGCCGACCCCCTCGATCGGGCTGATCGCTCCTCCGAGCACGTGATACCTCCCCCGGAACTCGCGGGTGCGCTCGATCGCCACCACGTCCTTGGGCTCTTCGACGACGCACAGCACCGCCGGGTCGCGACGCTCGTCACGACAGATACGACAGGTGCTGGTCTCGGCGACGTTGCCGCACAGGTCGCAGAACTTGACCTTCTCGGTGACCTCGACCAGCGCCGCGCACAACCGCTGGACGTCGGCCTGGTCGCTGGCGAGCAGGTGGAACGCGATGCGCTGAGCACTCTTGGGCCCCACACCGGGAAGCCTGCCGAGTTCGTCGATGAGATTCTGAACAGCGCCTTCGTACACAGGCCAAACCTTATGCGGCTGCGCCGACAATCACGGCCGTCACCCGGTTGTTGCGCCGAACTGGCTGATCACGTCGGTGCACAACGGCGGCCAGACCTCGAGCGCCCAGTCGCCGAAGGCGCGGTCGGTCAGGACGATCAGGGCGATCCGGGCGATCGGATCGACGAAGAACAAGGTGCCGGAACCGCCGAAGTGTCCGAACGTCTGGGTCGAGACGCGGTCACCGGCCCAGTGCGTGGCGCCGCGGGTGGTGCGCCGTCCGAAGTTGCGTTCGAAGCCGTAGCCCCAGTCGCACGGGTCGAACCGGCCCACTCCGGGGACCACTCCGCTGACTCCGGGGAACTGGACGCTGATCGCCTCTGACAGGGTCATCGGAGCGACCAGCCGGGGCGCGAAGAGTTCACCGGCGAAGAGCACCAGGTCGTCGACCCCGGCATGCACCGCGTGCGCCGGGGAGCCCTCCAACCGGGCCTCGGGCATGCCCAGCGGATCCAGCACGGCGGCGCTCAGATACTCCGGGAACGGGATGCCGGTCGAGGTGGCCAGATGGTCGGCCGCGGCCTCGATACCGGCGTTGGAGTAGATACGCCGTTCCCCGGGAGCGCTGAGCACCGGGTCGGCGGCCTCGAACCCGAGACCCGAGGTGTGCGCCAGCAGGTGCCGCAGCGTGGCCCCCCGATCGCGCACCGAGGGCGGACCGGCCGGATCGTCGAGGCCGACCGCCTCCTCCTCACCGGCGATCAGCAGCGCGTAGACCGAGAGTAGTTTCGAGACCGAGGCCAGCCGGAAGGTCCGCGCGGTCGGGCCGAACGACTCGAGCACCGCACCGTCGGCACCCACCACCGCCGCGGCCACGTTGTCGACCGGCCATTGCGCGATCTGGTCCAGCGCGCTCATTCTTCTCGCTCCTCGATCACGGTTCCGCCGAGCAACTGCGCGACGACGGGCATGCCTACCTGGTTGGAGCCTTCGATGTCCTCGTCGTCCGGGCTGACGTCGACGTCGTCCTCGACCGCCACCGATGGCCGGCGAGCCACCTGCGGCTGCGTCTCGACCTGCGGCTTTGCCGCTGCGGTATCAGATCCGGTACGGCGCGGCTGCTGCGCCGGGGGCCGGGACCCCACGGACGACGCCCCGCGGCCGCCCTCGTCGGGCGGCGGCTCGTCGAGCGGCGGTTCCTCGGGCAACGGGGCGCCGTCGGAGAAGTGCGTGTCCGACGTCCGGACGGCGGCAGGCGGGGCGGCGGGTGCGGTGGCGGCTGGTGCCTCGGCGGCCGGCCCGGGCCTGCCCGCCGCGGGGGCGGACGGCGCGCGCCCCCGGGACGCCGCCGGCTTGCTCGCCGAGGAGTCGCCCTTGGCACCCTTCGCCACCGCGTCGATGCGGCAGTCCAGACCGAGCACGTCGATCAGCGCCTGATGCAGGAACTCGTGGTGCGAACCGCGCGAGAAGGAGTTGGTCAGCGACGGGGAGCTGAACTCGAGCAGCAACCGGGTGCCGTCGTAGTCGATCGCCTGCGCGTGCTGGGAGACCAGCGACCAGGTGGCCCGTTTCAGCTGCGAGACGGCGGTGAGCACGTCGGGCCACATCCGGCGGATCTGTTCGATCGAGATCGCCCCGGCGGCGGCACCATCCGCCGCGGCTGAGACCGGCACGGACGGCGAGGTCCCGGACGGCGCGGTCTCGGTCGGAACAGCCTTGGACGGGACGGCCGTGGACGGCGCGACGACCGGCTCGGTGTCCCAGCCGGGAGGTTCCGGCGCCGGCGCGGGTCGTGCCGGTTCGGGCCGCGAAGGTTCGGGTCGCGGAGGTTCGGGTCGCGGAGGTTCGGCCGGTAACGATTCGGCCCGCGCTGATTCGGTCCGCGCTGATCCGGCCCGTGGTGATTCAGCCCTGACCGGCTCCGGCCGAACCGGCTCCGTGCGAGAAGGATCCGCACGAACCGGCTCCGGACGGGACGGTACGGACTCGACGGATGGAGCGCTCGGCACAGCCTGAACCCGTTGCGCGGCAAGGGATTCCGGAGAGGCGACGCCCATCCGCTTCTCGACCCTGTCCAGCCGCGCGCGCAGGCCTCGTTCGGCGTCGTCCGCGGCGGGCAGCAGCAGCCGCGCGGCCAGCAGCTCGAGCTGCAGCCGGGGCGAGGTGGCCCCGGTCATCTCGGTGAGGGCGGTGTTCACCACGTCGGCGGCACGGCTGAGCTCGGCAGCACCGAACCGGCCGGCCTGGCCGCTCATCCGCTCCAGCTGGTCGCTGGGCAACCCGCGGAACACCGAGTGCGCGCCGTCGGGCGTGGCCGCCACCACGATCAGGTCGCGAAGGCGCTCGAGCAGATCCTCGACGAATCGGCGCGGATCCTGCCCCGACTGGATCACCCGGTCGATCGCGGCGAAGGTCGCCGCACCGTCGCCGGCGGCGAGCGCGTCGACGATGTCGTCGAGCAGGGTGGCGTCGGTGAAACCGAGCAGCGACGCGGCCTGGGCGTAGTCGAGCCCCTGCGATCCCGACCCGGCGATCAGCTGGTCGAGCACCGAGAGCGAGTCACGCACCGAACCGGCACCGGCCCGGACCACCAGTGGCAGCACCCCCGGGCCGGCCTGCACCCCCTCGGCCTCGCACAGTTCGGCCAGGTAGACCTGCAGCCGCTCGGGCGGCACCAGCCGGAAGGGATAGTGGTGCGTGCGGGACCGGATGGTGCCGATCACCTTCTCCGGCTCGGTGGTGGCGAACACGAACCGGACGTGCGCCGGAGGCTCCTCGACGATCTTGAGCAGAGCGTTGAACCCCTGCGTCGAGACCATGTGCGCCTCGTCGATGATGAAGATCTTGTAGCGGTCCCGCGCGGGCGCATAGGCGGCCCGTTCACGCAGGCTGCGGGCGTCGTCCACACCTCCGTGGCTGGCGGCGTCGATCTCGACGACGTCCAGACTGCCCGGACCACCGCGAGCCAGTTCGACACACGACTCGCAGACCCCGCACGGCGTCGCCGTCGGGCCCTGCGCGCAGTTCAGGCAGCGCGCCAGGATGCGCGCCGAGGTGGTCTTGCCGCAGCCTCGCGGGCCGGAGAACAGATAGGCGTGATTCACCCGGTCCTTGTTCAGGGCGGCGGTCAGCGGGACGGTCACATGGTCCTGCCCGATCACCTCGGCGAAGGTGTCCGGGCGGTACCTGCGGTACAGGGCGGTGGCCACCACCGAACCCTAACCCTGGGCACCGACAGCCGCTGGCCGGCGTCCGGATGCCGCCCCGCCGCCCGCGCCCGGGCGAGTGGCCTGCAACGAATACCGCACGACGAGTGCCGCAGCGAGTGCCCCTCCGGACCGGTTACAGTGGGCCTGCCCCTCGCGTGGCGATATCCAGCTGAACTCCCCCAGGGCCGGAAGGCAGCAAGGGTAGGCAGGCTCTGTCGGGTGCGTGAGGGGCTTCATCTTTCCCGCACCCGGGCGTTCACTCGAGCCGCTCGCTCGAGCCGCTCGCTCGAGCCCCTCGATCGAGCCCCTCGATCGAGTCGCTCACTCGACCGGCGAGGCCGCCGCGAGTTCCGGCAACCGGGCCGCCGCCTCGGACGTCGCCCAGCTGCTCAGGTCGGAGATGTCGCGCAGCGAACCGGCCGATTCCGGCCGGGCGTACCAGTACCCCTGGCCGTAGTGCACCCCGAGGTCACGTGCCCAGATGTGCTGTTCCTCGTTCTCGATGCCCTCGGCCACCACCCGCAGGTCGAGCCGCTTGGCCACCGAGACCAGACCGGCCACGATCGAGCGCGCGGACTTGCTGTGCGGCAACGCCTCGGTGAACCGGCGATCGATCTTCAGGCCGTCGATCGGCAGGTCCACCAGGTAACCGAGCGAGGAGTAACCGGTGCCGAAGTCGTCGATCAAGATCTGCATGCCGTGCCCACGCAGGCTGTGGATCACCTGCACGGTGGTGTCCACCTCCTCCATCAACTGGTCCTCGGTGACCTCCAGCTCGAGCCGGGTGGGCGGCACGCCGTACTGCGTCAGCAGCGCCATCATGTGCCGGGGCACCACGGGCGAGAGCAGGGCACCCTGCGGCACGTTCACCGCGAAGGCCACGGACGGCGAGGTGCGGGCCATCTCCTCGATCGACCGCTGCAGCACCCACGAGGTCACCTCACTCATGCGGCCGCTGCGCCGGGCGAAGTCGAGCAGCTCGGCGGGGGTGCACCAGTTGCCCTGCTCGTCGCGCCAGCGCAGCAGCACCTCGGTGGTGCAGACCCGGCCCGAGGAGAGCTCCACCAGCGGCTGCAGGTAGATGTCCATGTCCTTCTCACGCAACGCCCGCGAGACGGAGACGTCCAGGTTCGCCTGGGCGAGCGCGGCGCGCCCCAGCGAAGACTCGTAGACCACCCAGGAGCCTCGCCGCTGCTTCGCCGAGTACATCGCCAGATCGGCCCGGCGGAGCACGTCCTCAGCCGTCAGACCGGCTATGCCGCAACCGATTCCGATGCTGACTCCGAGCTGGAACTGGCGGCCGCCAACCTCGAACGGCACCAGCATCTGTTCGTGGATCCGGGCCGCGACGTGCTTGGCCTCCTCCTCGCCCGCCGACAGCACGGCCACGAACTCATCGCCGCCGAGGCGTCCGATCAGGTCCGAGTCACGCACCAGTTCGGCTAGCCGGCGGGCCACCTCCTGCAGCACCTGGTCGCCCACGGCGTGGCCGCTGCTGTCGTTGACCTGCTTGAACCGGTCGAGGTCGACGAAGAGCACGGCCACCAACTCGGTGCGGCTGAGCATCGCCGAGATCCGGGAGAGCACCCGGCTGCGGTTGGGCAGCCCGGTCAACGTGTCGTGATAGGCGAGATAGTGCAGACGCTGCCGCAACCGGTCTCGTTCGGTGACGTCGCGAACGCTGAGCAGCACCTCGAAACCACGCAACGAGAAGGCCGCCTCGAGCACCTTGCGCGAGCGCCGTCCCTCGAGCATCTCGGTGGCCGAGCCCGCGTCGAGACGGTGCAGGACGTCGGCGAAGGCGCGCTCGGGCAGGTTCAGCAGGGTCCACACCTCATGCCCCGGCCGCACCGCGTCGTCCCCCAGAATCCGTTGTGCCGCAGGCGATACGTAGCTGAGAACGCCGTCCCGCTGGGCGATCATGACGACGTCCGTCGAGTCGGTCAGCAGGCTCTCGAAGTACTGGCGCTGCTGTTCGGCGTGCTCGGTGATCCGCCGAATACCGCTCAGCGCCATGAACTGGCGGACCATCAGGGTCGCCACGCCCAGGGTGAGCAGGACGATCGACTCGGCACGGACCGAGCTCGGGTCATGCACCGCGCTGAACGTGATCACCGCGGCGGCGAGCCCGTTGAACAGCACCGGCCAGACGATCATCTGCTCCCGGTGCCAGCGCACCGACCGGCTGGAGGAATCGGCGGCGAGGGCAAGCCCCGCACCGAGGAAGGCGTACGCGGCCGCGAACAGGTACGGCGTCCACGGCGCGGCACGGTGGCCCGGGATCAGCCCGCCCAGGCCGAGTGCGATCCATCCGCCGACCCGCAGCAGGGAGTAGGCCCAGAGGGTGATCGCCAGGCCGCCGCGCGGGGTTCGTCCTTGTCCCAGGACGTTGGTGATCAGGATCGTCTGCGCCGCGACGATGCTCCAGGCGCCCAGGTCGACCAGACCCCAGCCGTCCAGGGCCCTCGCCCCGAACATCAGGACGAACAACTGGTAGACGGTCGCGCCGGCCGCGGTGGCGGCGGTGAACGCGTCGATGACCCGCGCCAACCAGTCGACCAGAGCGGCCCGGATCAGCAGGATGTGCGCGATCGTTCCGCCGGCCAGCACCACCGGGACCAGCAGCGAGGATCCGTCCCCGGTCCGGGCCAGACCACCGAGGACGACGAACGTCACCACGGCGACCAGGGCGGGCAACGCCTGCCGTGGGTCGACAGGCTGCGCACCGGACGCCGCAGAGTACCGCCGGCCGCGGAGCATTGCTCGCCCGTAGGCCGCCGCGCCCGCCGATGCCGGCAGCGCCGCGGCCGCCAAGATCCACATCATCCGTCACGCCCACTCACTCCCGGCCCTCGGTGACCGGGTCCCTTTCGACAGCGCTGATGACATCGGCAGGTGAGGGGTCGGTCTTCAGCAAAGGCCGGGACGACGAGCACACAGCGACCCTCGCTCGGTGGGCCCGGCCCGGCCGGGGCACGACACGGTTCGGCGGGTTGGGCGGAGAAACCCCTGCCCGAGGTTGGGTACACTCCTCGGCGGAGGATTCGCCTAGTGGCCTATGGCGCACGCTTGGAAAGCGTGTTGGGTTAACGCCCTCAGGGGTTCAAATCCCCTATCCTCCGCCACGAGGAGCCCCCGGACGCGTCAGCGGTCGGGGGCTTTCGTGGTGGAGAGGGGATGCAGGGAGGAGGAGCCGGCCGAGCGACGAAGGAGCCCGGCCGGCGACGACGGCTCCCCTATCCTCCGCCACGAGGAGCCCCCGGACGCGTCAGCGGTCGGGGGCTTTCGTGGTGGTAAGGGAACAACCAAACCCAGCGTGATCATGCAGAACTGCACGGATCGGGCGGCACCCTTGTCGTTGCAGCCGGTGGCCTCAGGGGTGAGCGCGTCCAGGCAGTTCTGCATGATCTGTGAGTGTGTCGTTCGGCGTCGTTGCCGGGTCCGGGTC
>DAIOVT010000149.1:0-8732 GCA_036758885.1 Kineosporiaceae bacterium | reverse complement strand
TCAACGGGCAGGTTTCATGTCCGGCTCTGGGCAGTTCCTACTGGCCCTTGACACCTGGCGACGTGACCTCGCCCGGGCCGCCAAAACGGCTTGTTTCACTACGTCCGTGAACCCCCGAAAACAGCCCGAACCCCCTTGCCAGAGCAGCAATCTGTACTCACCGGGTGCAAAACTCGGGAGTTCGGCCTGGAATGCAGGGGGGACCAGGCCTGGCCTCGTCGAGAGGATCCGCCCCAGTTTGATGAACGTGGGCCCGAGCTCCTCCAGCGTCCGCCGCACGATCGTGGGGGACGCCAGCGCGGCGTCCATGCGGTATCCCTCGGGGGTCAACGCGTGGACGATCCGGCGGCTCGGCCAGGCCTTGCCCAACCCGGACGCCGCCACCAGGATCCCGAACCCGTTCCGGGTCAGGATTTCCACGATCTCGCGTTTGCGCTGCAGGTGCAGGGACACGTCGATGACGAAATCGAGATCGACTGACATGGACGTGTTTGCGCTGCAGGTGCAGGGACACGTCCCCACCGTACTGGCACGGAGGTCGCCACCGGCCTTCCGGTCGCGTGCCTGACAAAGGCGCGACGATCCATTGAGACTCAGGGTCTCCTCGGGGGTGTCACGCGCAGTGTGCCGCCTTATCGCGTGATAAGCCCGCGTGGCTCAGGGTCGGAGCCCTCGATACCCTCGTCCCTGATCGGGGTGGGGTCTGTCTCCGTCCGGGGGATACGCGGACCAGCGCAACCTCCCATACCCTGCCGGTAGGAAGGCGAAAATGAATTCATCACGCACCGTCAAACGGCGCGCAGGAACGTGGCCGAGACGCTGGCTCGGGATAGTGCTGTCCCTGGTGCTGGCCCTGGGCACCCTGGGCTTCATCGCCCCAGCGGCACACGCCGAGGGCGCTGTCGTCAGCATCACCAAGGCCATCGACAACAAGAAGGACGCCTACGACAAGGGCGACACGGTCACCTACCGGCTGAATATCCAGTGTTCGAGCCTCGAGGATCCCTGTGTCACCGGTACCGTCACCGACGTCCTCGACCCCAATCTCCAGTACACCTCCTTCACGGTCGGTCGGAATACGATCGACGGGGCGCTGAGCAAGGCTCCGGTCACGCTCGCCCAGTCCGGGCAGACCCTCACCTTCACAGTCGGTGATGCCTCCGATCCGGCGAAGTACTTCATGGATGGCGAGTCGATGGACATCGTCGTGAACGCCAAGGTGATCGCGGTGCCCACCAACGCCGGACGCACCATCGACAACTCGGCTTCGATCGTCTCGCCGGGCACGCCCACCGACACAGATGGACCGGTGACCATCGTGGTCAACCCCGAGGCCGCGGCGGTCTACGACTGGACGCTGACCAAGTCGAAGACAGCCCCTTCCGGTAACCCGGCGATCGGCGGCGACGTTACTTACGACATCCGCTTCACGCGGCCTCGCAACCCCGCCACCGGGGGTCCCGTGGCCGGCGGCGTTGATATCGCCTCCTTCGTCTTGAAGGACGCCATCCCGGCCGGCGCCGAGTACGTCAACGCCTGGTCCGACTACGCCAGCGGTAGCGCCAGCTACGACGCCGGCACCAACTCGGTGACCTTCCCGAGCGCGGCCATCTCGGCCAGCGGGCTTTACTGCGGCGACCCGTGCATCTCGTACTACGTCGCGCACCTCGTCGTGAAGTACCCGTCCCCGGCCTACGCCGATGGCGACCAGCCGATCAACAAGGCGACCGCTGACATCACCTACGCCAACGGGCACCCGAACGACACGCTCACCGCCGAAGCGAAGATCACTCTGAACGAGCCGACCAAGTCGGTCTACACGCAGAAGTGGACCGGGAACTCGGTGCACCCGACCCCCGGAGAGAACGTGCTGTGGGGGCTTTCAGCCAGGAACACCGGCAACGTCGGGCTCGAATCCCTGATCATCACCGACCAGATCCCCGAGCATCTGAGCAACGTGCAGGTTGGCGCCAGTGATTGGTACATGCCGAAGCAGACTGGCAGCGGCACCTTCGAATACACGCTCGACGGCTCCACCTGGCTGAACCTGGGAACGCTCAACACGTCCACCTCCACCAAGCTGGATGTCCCGGCTGGGGCCAAGGCGGTCCGGATGACGGTCACCGATCTGGGCATCGACCACTACAGCGGCTTCCAGGTCTTCGGGACCGTAGACCTCGACACACCGCCGGGTTACGTCATGGAGAACTGCATGAGCTACGACGGCAGCGTCGGGCCCGTGCTGAAGTCGAACTGCGCGACCTACAACATCAAGGAGAAGCCGCAGGCGACGGTCTACACCGGCAAGACGCACGAGATCTCCAATGGTGGCAGCCACGCTGCCCCTGGCGACGAGTTCAGCTGGCTGCTCGAGTGGCGCACCTTAGCCACCAAGGTTCCGACGACCTCGACCGTGACCGACGTGCTGCCGAGCCAGTTCGAGCTGATCACCGAGACCCCGCCGTGCCTTGGGTACAAGGGGTACTGGGAAGCCTACCCGACCTCTTGCGGCGCGACGGCCACGACGCCGGCCTACACGACCGAAGCGGTTGCCGGTGGCACCAAGATCACCTTCACCGACATGGCTCTCCCGACGCTGCCGAGCCAGAGCGATAACAAGTACTTCATCCGGCTCAAGGTTCGGGTGAAGGACGGCGCACCAGCGGCGACCTACACCAACAAGATGACGGTCGCCCTGCCGAGCAACTACGAAGCCACCTGCAACTGGGGTAACGAGTGCTCCTCCACTGATGACGTGGTGGTCGACACGGCCGCCGCGGCCGGCCTGCAGAAGTGGGACAAGGGCACCGAGCCCAACGTCGCGCAGGACACCGCACAGGCTTCGGCCAATTGCCCCGATTGGGACGGCTTCACTCGTTACCCGTGTGTCGCCCAGACCCTGCCGGGCGGTGACTTCACGTATCGGCTCAAGTGGTCGAACCAGGGCAACGTGCCGCTCACCGACGCGATCGTCTACGACGTGCTGCCCTACGTCGGCGACACCGGCGTTGGCGAGGTGCTCTCCGGAGCCGATCGCAAGACCGAGTGGACCCCGGTTCTCACCGGCCCGATCACTCTCGACGCCGGTCTGTCGACCGCGACGGGTTCGGGCTATGTGGTCGAGTACAACCTGACCACCAACCCTTGCCGCCCCGAACTCAAGGACGGCTCTGCTGACGGCACCTGGCAGGCCTCCTGCGACGACACCTGGGTGACCGCTGTGTCCGACTGGTCGACTGTGAAGTCCTTCCGCATCCGGGCCTTTGAGGCCTCCGGTGCGGAGTGGACCCCGGGCACGCGCATGGTCTTCATCATCCCGATGAAGGCCCCGGCCGATGCGCCGAAGTCCAAGCTCGGCCCGGTCGACCTCTCCATCGCCTGGAACTCCGCCGCGCAGCGCGTCTTTCAGGTGAAGGCCGACGGAAGCACCGTCCGCCTCCAGGCGACCGAGCCCCGCAAGGTCGGCATCATCATTCCGGCTCCGTACGTCTCCATCGGTGACTACGTCTGGTACGACGCCAACTACAACGGCCAGCAGGACGCCGGCGAGCTTCCGGCCGCGGGTGTCAAGGTCACCCTCAAGGACAAGGACGGCAACGTCGTCGGAACGACGACGACGGACGCGGACGGCTACTACTGGTTCCAGAACCTGACCGAGAAGGCCAACTACACGCTCGAGTTCGAGAAGCCGTCCGGCTACAACTGGACGACCCAGAACTCCGGCGCCGACAAGACCGACTCCGATGTCGACCCGGCCACGAGCACGATCAGCTTCACGGCCCCGACGTGGGTAGAGGGCGTGTCGAAGAACCTCGGCGGGCATGACAAGGCCGATGACCCGACGCTCGACGCCGGTCTCATCGAGCCGATCGCGCAGGTCAGCGTGGGCGACTACGTCTGGAAGGACGCCGACCACGACGGCATCCAGGATTCCGGCGAGCCCGGCATCAAGGGCGTCGTGCTGACGATCAAGGACGAGTCCGGCAACGCGGTGACCGACGTGCTCGGCCACTCGGTGGGCTCGGTCACGACCGACGACAACGGCTACTACCTGTTCCCGCTGCTCCCGGTCGGCCACACCTACACGGTGTCGATCGATACGGCCGCCTCCGCGACCGCATTGGCCGGCCTGGCGCCGACCCTGGCTAACCAGGGCGGGGACACCGCGGTTGACTCCTCCACCGGCTCGGCCACCTCGGTGCCGATGACCACGGACGGCCAGAAGGACCCGACGCTGGACTTCGGGTTCTACGACGCCGCGGTCTCGATCGGTGACTTCGTCTGGTACGACACGAACCGTGACGGCATCCAGCAGGGCACCGAGCCGGTCGTCGAGGACGGCATGGTCGTCAACCTGTATGCCGCGGGTGCACCGGCGGGCGCTGCCCCGTTGAAGTCGGCCACGACCACGGGTGGCTACTACGCCTTCACCGATCTCACGCCGTCCACGGCATACGTCGTGGAATTCGTCAAGCCCTCGGGTACCACGTTTACGACCCAGACGGTGACCACGGCTGGTGCCACGACGGCCAATGACTCGAACCCGGACACGACCACGGGTCGGGCCACGGTGACGACGCCGGCGTCGGGCAGCAACCTGGCTGACCCGGGTAAGGCGGACGACCCGACGATCGATGCAGGGCTGGTCAAGTACAACCTGACCTTGGCCAAGACGCTCACGACGACGGGCACGATCAACCCCGGTCAGGACGTGACCTTCACCCTGACGCCGCACAATGACGGCCCGGTCGATGCCCTGGCGGGATGGACCGTGACCGAGGTCCTGCCCGCGGGCCTGACCCTGACGTCGATGACCGGTGCCGGCTACACCTTCAGCGGCAATGTCGCGACCGCTTCGGGTTCGCTCGCCGCGGGTCAGGACGGTCCGGTGATCACCGTGACGGCCAAGGTCAGCTCGTCCTTCACCACCGGCAGCCTGCGCAATGTCGCCTATGTCGACAAGGCGCCGTCCGACGTGGCCGAGACCAACCCCTTGGGAACGGCCCCGGCGGCGGGGACGGACACGTCCACGACGGGCACCGACAACGACGCCCACGCCGATCTCACGGTGAGTCCACTGGTCTCCATCGGTGACTACGTCTGGTACGACAACAACCGCAACGGGATCCAGGACGCGAACGAGCCGGTCTACGCCGGCATGACCGTCAACCTGCTCAACGCCGCGGGATCTGTCGTCGCGACGACGCAGACCAACGCCAATGGCTACTACGTCTTCGCGAACCTGCCGCCGAGCACCACCTACTCGGTGCAGTTCGTCACGGCGGCAGGCGAGTCCTTCACCACCCAGAACGCCTCGGGCAGCACGACTGTCAACGACTCCAACCCGGTCGTGACGACCGGTCTGGCCGCGGTGACCACGCCGGCCGACGGGCAGAACCGGACCGGTGACGGTCTGGCGGACGACCCGACGATCGACGCGGGTGTCGTGAAATACAACCTGGTCCTCACCAAGGCGCTCACGTCGAGCGGTCCGGTGTATGCCGGGTCGACGGTGACCTTCGAGCTCACCCCGAGCAATGAGGGGCCGGCGACGGCGCTGACCGGCTGGTCGGTGACCGAGGTGCTGCCCAAGGGTCTGACCTTGGTGTCGATGACCGGTGACGGCTACACGTATGCCGGGAATGTCGCCACGGCGACCGCCCCGCTGGCCGGCGGTGCCACGGCACCGAAGATCACGGTGACGGCCACGGTCGATGCCGGGTTCGTCGGAGGCGTCAAGAATGTCGCCTACGTCGACAAGGCGAGCACCGACGTGCCCGAGACGAACCCGCTCGGCACCCCCCTGCCGACGACATCCACCAACACGGCCACGAGCCCGACCGACAACGACGCCGAAGCGCCGCTCACCGTCGACTCCCTCGTGTCCATGGGCGACCACGTGTGGTGGGACACCAACCGCAACGGCGTCCAGGACGCTGGTGAGGCCCCGGTGGCCGGGGTGAGCGTCACGCTGCACAAGGCCGACGGCACCACGGTGGGCACGCCGACCACGACCGATGCCAACGGGTTCTACTCCTTCGTGGACCTGACCCCCGGTGCGGGCTACTACGTCGTGTTCACCCCGCCGGCAGATGCCACCTTCACCACCCAGAACTCCGGCACCAACGACGCGATCGACAGTGACGCGGCGGTGGCCACGGGTCGGGCGGACTTCACCGCTCCGGCATCGGGGTCGAACAGCGCCACGGCGCCGGACAACCCCACCGTCGACGCCGGACTCGTGCGGATGAACCTCACGCTGGCCAAGAAGCTCGACACGGCCGGCCCGTTCGGTGTCGGTGACACGGTGACCTTCACCCTGACCCCGCACAACGACGGCGAGGTCAACGCGCTGGCTGGTTGGTCCGTCACGGACGTCCTGCCCAAGGGGCTGACCTTGGTCGGACTCACCGGTGACACCGGTGTCTACACCTTCAGCGGAGCGACGGCCACGTCCACGGTGGCTTTGGCAGCAGGCACCGACGGCGCCCCGATCACGGTCACGGCCACGATCGACGCGAACACGATCGGCACCCTGCGCAATGTCGCCTACGTCAGCCCGGCGTCGGCCGACATCGCCGAGACCAACCCGCTCGTGATCCCGACGACCAGCACCGACACGGCTGCCTCCAGCACGGACAACGACGCCCAGGCTGAGCTCACGCTCGTCCCGGTCTCGATCGGTGACCACGTGTGGTGGGACGTCAACCGCGACGGCCTCCAGAGCGAGGGCGAGGCCCCCGTGGCCGGTGTGACCGTCACGCTCTACCAAGCCGACGGCACGACCAAGGTCGGCTCGACCAAGACCGACGACAAGGGGTTCTACTCCTTCGTCGACCTGGCCCCGGGTCAGAACTACGTCGTGGTCTTCACCAAGCCGGACGGCACGACCTTCACCACCCCCCTCGCCGGGGACGTGGCGAAGGACTCGAACCCGAACGCATCCGGTGTCGCCCCGGTCCACACCCCCAAGTCGGGCCAGAACTCGGCGACGACGCCCGACGACCCGACGATCGACGCCGGCCTGGTGCGGATCAACCTCGTGCTCGCCAAGAAGCTCGAGACCGCGGCGCCGTTCGGTGCGGGCGACACGGTGACCTTCACCTTGACGCCGCACAACGACGGCGAGGTCGACGCCCTCAAGGGCTGGACCGTCTCCGATGTGCTGCCCAAGGGTCTGACCCTGGTGAGCATGACCGGTGACGCCGCGGCGTACTCCTGCGACAACAACGGCGCGATCTGCACCTCGCTCGTGCCGCTCGCCGCAGGCAAGGACGGTGCGCCGATCACGGTGACCGCCACGATCGACGGGTACACGACCGGGACCCTGCACAACGTCGCCTGGATCGCCCCCGTGAGCGGGGAAACGCCCGAGACGAACCCGCTGGGGACCACCGTTCCGACGACCGGCACCGACACCTCGGCCACGAGCACCGACAACGACGCCCAGGCCTCGTTGACCGTGCTCCCGGTCTCGATCGGTGACCACGTGTGGTGGGACGTCAACCGGGACGGTCTGCAGACCGCCGGTGAGGCCCCGGTCAAGAACGTCGTCGTGACGCTCTACAAGGCGGACGGCACGACCAAGGTCGCCTCGACCACGACCGACGACAAGGGGTTCTACTCCTTCACGGACCTCGCCCCGGCGCAGGCCTACGTCGTGGTCTTCACCAAGCCGGACGGCACCACGTTCACGGCCAAGGGCGTCGGCAGCGACATCGAGATCGACTCCAATGCGGATGTCGCGACCGGTGCGGCCCCGGTGACCACGCCGCGGACGGGCGCCAACAGTGCGACCGCCCCGGACCAGCCCTCGATCGACGCGGGCCTGGTGAAGATCAACCTCACCTTGGCCAAGAACCTGGCGACGATCGGTGGTGTCCACCCCGGTGACACCGTGAGCTTCACGCTGCGGCCGCACAACGACGGACCCGTCGATGCCCTTGCGGGCTGGTCGGTCACCGAGGTGCTGCCGAGTGGGCTGACCCTGGTGTCGATGAAGGGTGACGACTACACCTGCTCCGGCACGACGTGTGTCTCCTCGGTGCCGCTGCGCGCCGGGCAGGACGGTTCACTCATCACGGTGATGGCCAAGATCACCGCCACCGGCTCCGGCAGCCTGCGGAATGTCGCCTACGTCAGCCCGGCCAGTGGCGAGACCCCGGAGACCAACCCGCTCGGCACGCCCCCCGCGGCCGGGACGGACACCTCGAAGACGAGCACCGACAACGACGCGGACGCCAAGGTGACCTTCACCACCGTCCCGCCGGTGCAGCTCGCTTTCACCGGATCCTCCGGACTGACCTGGACCGTCCTCGGTGGCGCACTCCTCGTCATCCTCGGAGCGCTCGTGGCCCTCATCGCGCGCCGCCGTGAGGAGGAGTTGACCTCCGTGCGCTGACCCCCGCTCGCGCGCGGACCCCGCTCGGGGGCGACCTTCTCACCGGAGAGGGCGCCCCCGAGCGGTCGTGCGTATGCCGGGTGCTCACTGGGCGGCATATGTCGGTTTGGTGGGTGCGTTTGGTTGGTGGACGCTTCCACAGATGGTGCTCACCACGTCCGGGATTCCCCGCCCCGGGCGTGGTCCGCTGCGTTGGTCAGTGGGTGATCCTGTGCCGCTCTTAGGCATTCCTGCAGGCCGGTTGTGGGCGTGATCGGCGGACACTCCCCCTTTGCGGGCTCTTCGACTTTCCGCGGGGCGGGGCGGTGGTCATGCTGCGTCTCGTCGTGCT
>DAIOVT010000148.1:0-8751 GCA_036758885.1 Kineosporiaceae bacterium | reverse complement strand
CGAGGCGTCGATCTTGCCGCGGGAGAACTCGTCGATCTCCAGGCCCTGAACGATCGACCAGTCGCCGCCCGAGGTGGTCACCGGGAACGAGGAGATGACGCCCTCGGCGACACCGTAGGAACCGTCGGACGGGACGGCCATCGAGACCCAGTCGCCCTCGGCGCTGCCCTTCAGCCAGTCGCGGGCGGCGTCGATCGTCGCCGAGGCGGCGCTGGCGGCGGAGGAGGAGCCGCGGGCCTCGATGATCGCCGCGCCGCGCTTGGCCACGGTCGGGATGAAGGTGTCGGCGATCCAGGCCTGGTCGTTCACGACCTCGGCGGCGTTGCGCCCGCCGACCTCGGCGTGGAACACGTCGGGGTACTGGGTCGCCGAGTGGTTGCCCCAGATGGTCATCTTCTTGATCTCGGACACCGCGGCGCCGGTCCTGGCGGCGAGCTGCGAGATCGCCCGGTTGTGGTCGAGCCGGGTCAGCGCGGAGAACCGCTCGGAGGGGATGTCGGGGGCGTTGCGCATCGCGATCAGGGCGTTGGTGTTCGCCGGGTTGCCGGTCACGCCGATCCGGACGTCGTCCGCGGCGTAGTCGTTGAGGGCCTTGCCCTGCACGGTGAAGATCGCGCCGTTGGCCTCGAGCAGGTCGCCGCGCTCCATTCCCTTGCTGCGCGGACGGGCGCCGACCAGCAGGGCGAGGTTCACGCCGTCGAAGATCTTGGACGGGTCGGAGCCGATCTCGACCTTGGCCAGGTTCGGGAAGGCACAGTCGTCGAGCTCCATGACCACGCCGGCCAGCGCGGGCAGCGCGGGCTCGATCTCGAGCAGTCGCAGTTCGACCGGGGTGTCCTTGCCGAGAAGGTCCCCTGCGGCGATACGGAAGAGCAGGCTGTAGCCGATCTGGCCGGCGGCGCCGGTGACGGCGACCTTGACAGGCGATGCGCTCACGAAGCTTTCCTCCTCTGCCGGCGGTCGAAGCCGCCGACCCGAATCGATGTCACCAAGTTGATGTGGCTGAAGGTAACTGTGAACCTAACAACGTCGGTCCCTGGGCGCACCAGCGGTCGATGTGGCTTGGAGCACGATATCTTGACGTCGAGATACTTTAGGCTCGAGATGCGCGATCCGAGCGTCGCCCCGACCGTTGGAAGCCGACTGTTTGAAACCCGCTGTTGGAAGCCTGCTGTCGAAAGCCCCCGCTCTTGAACCCCGTTGTTGAAAATGCCCGCGATCCACGTCCGTAGCGAACCCGTACTCAGCGAAGGAGCTCACGTGAGCGACGCGACCATCATTTACACCTACACCGACGAGGCGCCGGCGCTCGCGACGCATTCGCTGCTGCCCGTCGTCGCGGCCTACGCCGGTCAGGCCGGGGTGCAGATCGCCACCCGGGACATCTCGCTCGCCGGACGTATCCTCGCTGCCTTCGCCGACCGGCTGCCCGCCGACCAGCAGGTCAGCGACGACCTCGCCGAACTCGGCGCCCTCGCCACCCGCCCCGAGGCGAACATCATCAAGCTGCCCAACGTCTCGGCCTCGGTACCCCAGCTCAAGGCCGCCGTCGCCGAACTGCAGGCCAAGGGCTACGCGCTGCCCGACTACCCGGACGACCCCACCGACGACACCGGCCGCGACGTACGGGCGCGCTACGACAAGGTGAAGGGCAGCGCCGTCAATCCCGTTCTGCGCGAAGGAAACTCCGACCGCCGGGCACCCGCCTCGGTGAAGAACTACGCCCGGTCCCACCCGCACTCGATGGGTGCCTGGTCGAGCGACTCGAAGACCAACGTGGCCACGATGAGCGCCGACGACTTCGCCTCGAACGAGCTCTCGGTGATCCTGCCGGCCGACGACACCCTGCGCATCGAGCACGTGGCGGCCGACGGCACCGTGACGGTGCTCAAGGAGTCGCTGCCGGTGCTCGCCGACGAGATGGTCGACGGCACCGTTCTCAGCGCCGCCGCCCTCGACGAGTTCCTCACCGCGCAGATCGCCCGGGCGAAGGCCGAGGGCGTGCTGTTCTCGGTGCACCTCAAGGCCACGATGATGAAGGTCTCGGACCCGATCATCTTCGGGCACGTGGTGCGGGCCTTCTTCCCGAAGACCTTCGCCGAGTACGGAAAGGTGCTCGCCGAGGCGGGCCTGAACCCGAACAACGGACTCGGCGCCATTCTCGCCGGCCTCGACCTGCTGCCCGAGGGAGCCGCGATCAAGGCCTCCTTCGACGCCGAACTGGCGGCCGGCCCACGACTGGCGATGGTCGACTCGGACAAGGGCATCACCAACCTGCACGTGCCCAGCGACGTGATCGTGGACGCCTCGATGCCGGCGATGATCCGCACCTCCGGCCAGATGTGGGGCCCGGACGGCAACCAGGCCGACACCCTCGCCGTGATCCCCGACCACAGTTACGCCGGCGTCTACCAGACCGTCATCGAGGACTGCCGCGCCCACGGCGCCTTCGACCCGACCACGATGGGCTCGGTGCCGAACGTCGGCCTGATGGCCAAGGCGGCCGAGGAGTACGGCAGCCACGACAAGACCTTCGAGATCGCCTCGGCGGGCACGGTGCGGGTGGTCAACGCCGCCGGCGAGACCCTGATGGAGCACGAGGTCGGGGCCGGTGACATCTGGCGCGCCTGCCAGACCAAGGACGTCGCCGTCCGCGACTGGGTGAAGCTCGCGGTGACCCGGGCCCGGGCCACCGGGGACCCTGCGGTCTTCTGGCTCGACCCCGAGCGCGCCCACGACGCCAACCTGGCCGCCCGGGTCGGGCAGTACCTGGCCGATCACGACACCGACGGCCTGGTCATCGAGATCAAGTCGCCGGTCGAGGCGACGGCGTTCTCGCTGGAGCGGATCCGGCGCGGCGAGAACACGATCTCGGTCACCGGCAACGTGCTGCGTGACTACCTGACCGACCTCTTCCCGATCCTCGAGCTGGGCACCAGCGCCAAGATGCTCTCCGTCGTCCCGCTGATCAACGGCGGCGGGCTGTTCGAGACCGGCGCGGGCGGCTCGGCGCCCAAGCACGTTCAGCAGCTGCTCAAGGAGAACTACCTGCGCTGGGACAGCCTCGGCGAGTTCCTCGCCCTGGCGGTGAGCTTCGAGCACCTGGCGCAGGTGGCGGGCAACGACCGCGCGCAGATCCTGGCCGACACGCTGGACGCGGCGACCGGCACGCTGCTGAACGAGAACAGGTCGCCGGCCCGCAAGGTGGGCCAGATCGACAACCGCGGCAGCCACTTCTACCTGGCCCTGTACTGGGCGCAGGAGCTGGCCAAGCAGACCAAGGACGCCGAGCTGGCGGCGGTGTTCACGCCGGTGGCGAAGGCGCTGGCGGACAACGAGGAGAAGATCGCCGGCGAGCTGATCGCCGTCCAGGGATCGCCGGCCGACATCGGCGGCTACTACCGGGTCGACAAGGAGCTCACCGACGCGGTGATGCGTCCGTCGCAGACCTTCAACGAGATCATCTCGACGCTCGGCTGAGCACACCGGACGCCCGCCCGGACCCATCGCGCTCAGCCCAGCTCGAACGCGGTGATCCGGCGGCGGTCGCCCTCGTCGGCGCGCAACGCGACCGCGCGGGGGCGGCCGTCGAGGCTGACCACGGCGGCCACCTCGACGACGCCGGGCCGGGGCCGGAACGATCGCAGCGCGACCACCCGCACCGGCACCCGCGTGGCGGTCGGCCGGGTCCGGTTGAGCCGGTGCCGGCGCTCGAGCAGCCGTTGCACCTCGGGCGTCGTCCAGCGGATCAGTTGGGCCGGGTTGCGGTAGCCGGCGCAGACCTCGAGTGCGAGTTTGGCGAACTGCGCCGAGAACGTGTCGCCGCCCTCGCCCGTCGCGGCGTCGTCCGGGTCCGACGGGGACGCATCGGCGGGGGCCGGTCCGGGCCCGGGTTCCCCGGCGAGGTCGAGCCGCAACTGACCCGGGCAGTCACCGCCCGCCACGGAACCCTCGGGCACGGGGATCGCGCGTACCCGCAACCGGGAACCCTCACGGGCCCGGGGAACCCGAGCCGGATGTGCCGTTGCCACTGGCGCTTCCGGCGGCACACCTGGTGAAGTTCCTGATGGGACTCCCGGTGGCGCGCCGGCCGCGTGGGGCAGGGAG
The DNA here is from genome assembly GCA_036758885.1 of Kineosporiaceae bacterium. Taxonomy (GTDB): domain Bacteria; phylum Actinomycetota; class Actinomycetes; order Actinomycetales; family Kineosporiaceae; genus DAIOVT01. Next base: position 4,644 of record DAIOVT010000148.1, on the reverse strand, counting down.
TCGGCCGGGTTCTCGAAGACTTGTGCCGTCATGCCCTATGAAGGGGTGTTCGGGCAGGCTTGCGTGACAGGGGAGGCAGTCATGAGTTCAGCGACGGGTCAGCGAGCGGTCCCGCACGAGAGGCCCGAGGCGGTATCGGGGACGACGGTGCAGAGCGAGACGCGGACCGCAGCGGCCGTCCGGCTCGACCCGCGTTCCTCGGCACTGGTCTTCGACTGGGGAGGTGTGCTCACCGCGCCGCTGTCCGAGAGCACCGCCGAGTGGATGCGGGCGTCGTCCATCGATCCGCAGCACTGGCGGGCGGTGCTGATCGGCTGGCGCGACCAGGAGGCGTCCGGTGCGGCGCCGTCCCCGGTGCACCAGCTCGAACGCGGTGAGCTGCCGGTCCCCGAGTTCGAGGCCCAGCTCGCCGGTGCCCTGGCCGCACACGGTACCCAGGTCGAGCCCGCAGGCCTGCTGGACGGAATGCTCGCCGGGCTGAGCGACCTGATGCCGGACATGATCGCCATGATCCGCGACGCCCGTGCAGCCGGTGCCCGCACCGCGCTGCTGTCGAACAGCTGGGGTGAGCACTACCAGGACGCGTTGTGGGACAACCTGTTCGACGTTGTGGTGATCTCCGGCCGGCTGGGCATGCGCAAGCCCGAGGAGCAGATCTTCGCGCACACCGTGGATCTGCTCGGGCTGCCCGCCGGGCAGTGCGTGATGATCGACGACATGCGGGTGAACATCCAGGCCGCGCAACGCTTCGGCATGCTCGGCATCCTGCATGTCGACACCACCAGCACGATCGCCGAGGTGCATCGGATGTTCGGTCTGGCCGGCGATACGGCAGGATCGGCTGCGACGGACTGATTCTGGGCAGGAGGGCTCTCGGTGCCGGATCGGTTGACCCCGCTGGACGTCTCGTTCCTCTATCTCGAGGAGCCGAGCACCGCCATGCACGTCGGGTCGGTGATGCTGTTCCGCCCGGCCGCCTCGGGGCTCGACCTCGCCGCGCTCACCGAACACATCCAGGCCCGCGTCGCGCCGGTGCCGCGCTACCGGCAGCGGGTGCGCACGGTGCCCGGCCGGCTGGCCAACCCGGTCTGGGTGGACGACGAGAACTTCGACATCGGCGCGCACATCCGCCGGGTGCAGCTGCCCGCCCCGGGCTCGGCCGCGCAGCTCGAGGATCTGGTCGCCCGGGTGCAGGCCCGGCCGTTGCACCGGGACCGGCCGCTGTGGGAGGTCGTGGTCGTCGAAGGCTTGGACGGCGGTGAGTTCGCGCTGATCACCAAGGTGCACCAGGCGATGGTGGACGGTGTTCACGCGGTCGATCTGGGCCAGGTGATCCTCGACGAGGACGCCCATCACCGGGAGCCGCCGCAGTACCTGTGGAAGCCCGGCCCCGAGCCGACCACGCTGGAACTGGTCGCCGAGGCGGTGGCCGAGTCGGTGGGCCGGCCGACCCGGGTGCTGGAGACCCTGACCGCCGGTCTGGGCGACATCAGGGCCACCGCGACCAAGGCCGCCGGCGCGCTGGGTGGTCTGGGCCTCGCCGCCCGGACCGCGACGCGTCCGGTACCGCGCAGCCCGCTCAACCAGGAGGTGGGCGAGACCCGGCGGTTCCGGATGGTGGTCACCGATCTCGAGGACTACCGCACGATCAGGACCACGCTGGCCGCCCGGGCCACCCCGGGAGCGTCCAGGCGGCGGGTGCAGGTCAGCGTCAACGACGTCGTCCTCGGGGTGGTGGCCGGGGCGCTGCGCTCCTGGCTGCTCGGCCGCGGGGTACCGGTACCGCCCTCGGCGTCGGTCCGTGCCCTGGTGCCGATGAGCGTCAAGGTGGCCCCGGACGCGCGCGCCGGTGCGGTCGGCAGCCGGGTCTCGTCGCTGCTGATCGACCTGCCCACCGGCGAGGGCAACCCGCTGATCCGGATCGCGCAGGTGAGCTATCAGACGATGGCGCACCGGGAGGCCGGCATGGCCCTGGACGCCCAGACGATCGCCGGGCTCGCCGGCTTCGCCCCGGCCACACTGCACTCCCTCGGGGCCCGGGTGGCCAGCGGACTCTCGCGGCACATCTACAACCTGGTGGTCACCAACGTGCCCGGCCCGCAGACCCCGCTCTACCTCGACGGGGCCCAGCTGACGGGATCGTTCCCGGTGATCCCGCTGGCCCGCACCCAGGCCCTGAGCATCGGGCTCACCTCCTACGACGGGGCGGTCTGTTACGGCCTGTACGCCGATCACGACGCCGTGCCCGATCTCGACGTGCTCGGCGCCTCGTTGCAGGAATGCCTGACCGAGACCCTGGAGGCGTTGCGCGAGCGATGAGCAGGTCGATGAACAGGTCGATGAACAGGTCGATGAGTTGGACGGCGGCGCCGGTTCGGCGAGGATGTGCCGGATGACCCGCGTGTATCTGCCGGCGACACTGTCGACGCTGGCACAGGCCTACGTCAGCAGTGGGTTCGAGTCCGGGCACGACGCGCATGCGGTGACCCCGGCCATCCGCGAGTGGTACGTCGAGGGCGATCTGGAGGAACTCGAGTACGTCGCGTTCACCGAGGCCGCGCTGGCCTCGCTGCGACTGCTCGCGGCCGACGTCTCCGCCGAGGCACGTTACGAGAACCGCCGGGTCGTGGTCGCCGCCGACGTTCCCGACGAGGCCGTCCTGCCGCTGGCCGGTACCGAACCCGGGGTGGCCGGCCCGGCCACGTCGCCGCGCTCCCGGGTCCGGCTCAGCTGCACGGTCAGGTTCGCCGACGTCGCCAGCGTGCACATCGACGACGAGGCGGTCTCCCGGGTGATCGGCGCCGCCGTGCGCGCGCTGCCGGCGGCGGACGCCGGTGACGACGACGCGCGGTTCACCCTCGACGAGGCCGCCGCCCAGGACCTGCTCTGGTTCGATGTCAGCGAGTTGCCCGACCTGATCTGAGCCGACCCGAGCCGATCCGAGAGACCTGTCCCGGAGGCCCAGCGCGAAGGAGAGAACATGGACGCCGTCACCTCACCCCCGGCTCCGATCAACGAGCCGGTTCTCGACTACGCGCCGGGCTCGGCGGAACGGGCGGACGTCGAGGCGGCGATCAAGGACCTCGCCGGCAACCGCATCGACCTGCCGATGAGCATCGCCGGTGAGGAGTTCGCCGGTCGCGGGCCGCGGATCAACGTCGTCCAGCCGCACGCACACAAACACGTGCTGGGCACGATGCGCGGGGCGACCAAGGCCGACGCGAAGCTGGCGATCGACGCCTGTCTGCAGGCGCGTGAGCCGTGGCGCGAGCTCTCCTTCGACGACCGGGCCGCCGTCTTCCTGAAGGCCGCCGACCTGCTCACCGGGCCGTGGCGGGCCACGCTGAACGCCGCCACCGTGCTGGGTCAGAGCAAGACCGTCTATCAGGCCGAGATCGACGCGATCTGCGAGCTCGCCGACTTCTGGCGGTTCAACGTGCACTTCGCCCGGCAGATCCTCGCCGAGCAGCCGATGGCGAACAGCCGCGGGGTCTGGAACCGCACCGACTCGCGGCCGCTGGAGGGCTTCGTCTACGCGGTCACCCCGTTCAACTTCACCGCCATCGGCGGCAACCTCGCCACCGCCCCGGCGTTGATGGGCAACACGGTGCTGTGGAAGCCCGCACACACCCAGATGTTCTCGGCCCACTTCACCATGAAGCTGCTTGAGGAGGCCGGCCTGCCGCCGGGCGTGATCAACCTGGTCACCGGTGACGGCAAGGCGGTCTCGGAGGTGGCGATGACCCATCCCGACCTGGCCGGGATCCACTTCACCGGGTCCACCGCGGTGTTCCGGCACCTGTGGAAGGAGACCGCCGCGAACCTGGACACCTACCGGGCCTACCCGCGGATCGTCGGCGAGACCGGCGGCAAGGACTTCATCCTCGCGCACGCCTCGGCCGACCTCGATGTGCTGCGGACGGCGATGGTCCGGGGCGCCTTCGAGTTCCAGGGACAGAAGTGTTCGGCCGCCTCGCGGGCCTTCGTGCCGAGGTCGGTGTGGCGCAGGCTGCGCGCCGATCTGGCGGACACGGTGGAGGGGCTGAGCATGGGGCCGACCACCGACCTGAGCAACTTCATGGGGGCGGTGATCGACGACCGGGCGTTCGCCAAGCACGCCGCGGCGATCGACCGGGCCCACGCCACGGCGGGGATCAAGGTGATCGCGGGCGGACGCTACGACGACTCCGAGGGCTACTTCGTGCGCCCGACGGTGACCGAGGTCGCCGACCTGGACGACGAGATGCTCACCACCGAGTACTTCGGCCCGATCCTCGCGGTGCACGTCTACCCGGACAGCCAGTTCGAGTCGCTGATGGCCAAGGTGGCACCGTCCCACGACTACGCGCTGACCGGTTCGATCATCGCCCAGGACCGGCAGGCGATCGCCCGGGCCACCGACGCGATGCGGTTCGCCGCCGGCAACTTCTACATCAACGACAAGCCCACCGGTGCGGTCGTCGGGCAGCAGCCCTTCGGCGGCGGCCGGGCCTCGGGCACCAACGACAAGGCAGGCGCCGCACAGAACCTGCAGCGGTGGGTCTCGACCCGTTCCATCAAGGAGACGTTCGTGCCGCCGACGACGTACGGCTACCCGCACATGGGTTGAATGCCCGGTGAGGGTTTCTCGCCGTGGGTCACCCG
>DAIOVT010000147.1:0-8783 GCA_036758885.1 Kineosporiaceae bacterium | reverse complement strand
GCCGCCCCCCGCGATCCGATCCTGGGGCTGACCGAGCAGTTCGCCGGCGACACCAATCCGCTGAAGGTCAACCTCGGTGTCGGCGTCTACCAGGACGGCACCGGCAAGCTGCCGCTGATGGCCGCCGTGCGGGCGGCCGAGCAGCAGCTCGCCGCCGCGCCGTCCCCGCGCGGGTACCTGCCGATCGACGGCATGCCCGCCTACACCGCCGCGGTCAAGAACATGGTCTTCGGCGACGACGCCGAGGTGGTCGCCTCGGGCCGGGTGGTCACCGTGCAGTCGCTCGGTGGCACCGGGGCGCTGAAGATCGCCGGGGACTTCCTGCACCGGATCGCCCCGGACGCCGCGCTGCTGATCTCCGACCCCTCCTGGGAGAACCACCAGGCGGTCTTCACCCGGGCCGGGTTCACGGTGTCCTCCTACCGCTACTACGACGCCGACGCCCGCGGCGTCGACCTCGCCGGCATGCTCGAGGACCTGCACGCCGCCGCGCCGGGCACGGTCGTCGTGCTGCACGCCTGCTGCCACAACCCGACCGGGTACGACCTGTCGCCGCAGGCCTGGGCGCAGGTGATCGAGGTGGTCCGCGAGCGCGGGCTGGTGCCCCTGCTCGACATGGCCTACCAGGGGTTCTCCGAGGGACTCACCGAGGACGGCGCCGTGGTGCGGGCGTTCGTCGACGCGGGTCTGAACCCTTTCGTGGCAACGTCTTTCAGCAAGAACTTCGGTCTGTACGGCGAGCGGGCCGGCGCCCTCTCGATCGTCTGCGCGGACGCCGACGAGGCCGCCCGGGTGCTGTCCCAGGTGAAGATCGTGGTGCGCACGAACTACTCCAACCCGCCCACCCACGGTGCCGCGATCGTCGTCGCCGTGCTCGCCGATCCGGCGCTGCGGGAGCAGTGGGCCGGCGAGCTCGCCGGGATGCGTGACCGGATCAAGACGATGCGCCGAAGCCTGGTCGAGGGGCTGGTCCAGGCCGGCGTCACCGCTGACATGAGCTTCATCACCGACCAGGTCGGCATGTTCAGCTACTCCGGGCTGTCGAAGGACCAGATGGTGCTGCTGCGCGACAAGTTCGGCGTCTACGGCACCGACAAGGGCCGCATCTGCATCGCCGCGCTGAACGAGGGCAACGTGGGCCACGTCAGCTCCTCGATCGCCTCGGTGCTCAGCTCCTGACCCCGGCCCGGGGCGGCGTCGCCGGCATCGGGGCGGGCGTGCGCCCGGGCGCCGGCGGCGTCCGTCCCGGCCTGAGCGGCGGCGTCCGCCTCGGCCGGCACCCGCTCGCACAGGTACATCGCGGCCAGCACCAGCGCGCCGCCGATCGCCAACCGCGCGGTGAAGCTCTCGCCGCCGAACGCGACGGCGAAGACCGCCGCCCAGACCGGCTCCAGGGTCATGATCACCGCGGCCCGGGAGGGCTGGATCCGCGACTGCGCCCAGGTCTGCAGCACCATCGAGACCGCGCCGACCAGCACGCCCATGTAGAGCATCGCGGCCCAGTCGGAACCGTTCTGCGGCAACGCGATACCACCGGGCAGCGCGAACGGCAGCGAGACCAGGGCGGTGACCAGGGCCTGCAGCGCGGAGAGCTCGATCGTCCAGCGCGCCGAGGACCAGCGGCCCAGGCCGAGGATGTGCAGCGCGAAGAAGACCGCGCCGGCCAGGGTGACCAGTTCGCCGGTGCCGATCGCGGCGCCGTTCAGCGAGATCACCCCGAGACCCGCGGTGGCCAGGGCGGCACCGGCCCAGACCCCGGCGCCGAGCCGCTGCTTGAGCAGCACCGCGGCGAACAGCGGGGTGAGAATCACGTACATGCCGGTGATGAACCCGCTGGCCGAGGCGCTGGTGTGGCCCAGACCCACGGTGAGCAGCAGCTGGCCGAGACCGCAGACCAGGCCCAGGGCGAGGCCCTTGCGCAGCAGGTCCTTCGGCATCCGCAGCAGCCCGGTCGGACGCATCGCGATCAGGATCAGCGCGGCGATGGCGAACCTGACCGTCAGGTAGTCGGCCGCCGGGATCCGCTGCGTGGCGTCGTGCAGCAGAACGAAGGTCGAGCCCCAGGTGGCGGTCACTGCGAGCAGTCCGAGCACCGCCCAGCGGCTGCCGGTGCGGGTCGTCGTCTCGCTCGTCGTCCGGCTCGGGGCCTGGCTCGAAGTCTGGTTCGGGGCCTCGTTTGAGGTCTGGGCGAGGTCACGGGGGCGGCGGTCGATGGTGCGCATGTGGTTATCCAACGGCCCGCCCGGGCAGTTCCGTAGCCGTTGCCGCAGGGCCGATGAGTTAGCCCCGCAGCCCCGGGGGCGAGGCGCCGGAATCTCGGCCGGACGGCGGAAAACGCCGTCCGGCGGAGTTTCTCTCAGTGGGCCTGAACTGCGGATTCGGGTCGGCCGGGCGCGCCAGGAAGAATGTCGCCGTGACCCAACCCGCCACGCTCGCCGGTTCCGTCGATGCCACCGACCGGCGCATCCTGCAACTGCTCCGCCGCAACGCGCGCACCTCCTACCGGGAGATCGGCGCCGCCGTCGGGCTCTCGGCCAACGCGGCCACCCAACGGATGCGCCGGATGGAGGAGGCCGGGGTGATCCGCGGCTACACGGTGCTCGTCGACCCCGAACTGAGCAGCACACCGATGCTGGCGATCCTGCACGTGAAGACCGCCGTCGACGCCGACTCGGCCGCGCTCGAGGCCGAGTTCGCGCAGATCCCGGCGATCACCGAGGTGCTCGACCTGGCCGGCACCATCGACTACTCGATCCGGCTGCAGGGCCGCTCCCAGCTCGAGGTGCACGAGGCGGTCAACACGATCCGGATGCTGCCCGGGATCGAGCACATCGAGACCCGGGTGGTGCTGCGTTCGGTGCTGCGCCGGCGCTGAGCGGGACGGCGCTCCGGCGACCGCGCCCGGAAGGATCGCCGTCCGGTTTACCTGGCGGTGACACGCAGGCCGCAGGGCGGAGACATACGCGTCGTAGAAATGCCTCGTACCCGAATCGACCGTTCGACTTCAGGGGTGCTGCGATGAGGTTCAGCCCGGCCGACACCGAGAAGCTGCTGCTCGCCACGGCGGGCATGGTGGCCCGCGATCGCCTGCAACGCGGCGTCCTGCTCAATCACCCCGAGGCGGTGGCGCTGCTCTCCACCTGGGTGATCGAACGAGCCCGCGAGGGAGCGTCCGTGGAGCAGTTGATGCAGTCCGGGCGTGAGGTGCTCACCCGCAACCAGGTGATGGCCGGGGTCGCCGACCTGATCAGTGACGTGCAGGTCGAGGCGACGTTCCCGGACGGTCGCAAGCTGGTCACCATCCACGACCCGATCGGCTGAGGAGACCCGATGGCGACAGGCAGATCGACCGGGCCGGGCGCGATCCGCACCGGCGCCGGCGACATCACCCTGAACGGTGACCGGGCGGACGACGAACGCCTCACCCTGGTCGTCGAGAACACCGGCGACCGTCCGGTGCAGATCGGCTCGCACCTGCACTTGCCCGATGCCAACCCCGCGCTGAGTTTCGACCGGGTGGCCGCGCAGGGATTCCGGCCGGACATCCCCTCGGGTACCTCGCAGCGCTTCGAACCCGGTGCGTCCCGGGAGGTTTCGGCGGTTGCGCTGCGCGGACGGCGCGCCGTCCCGGGCATCCGGATCCGTACGGCCGGCGGCGAAGGCGGGCAGAACTGATGGTGCAGATCTCCCGCGCCGCGTACGCGGCGCTGTACGGGCCGACCACCGGCGACCAGGTGCGTCTGGCCGACACCGACCTCTGGATCGAGGTCGAGCGCGACCTCACCGTGGGGGGCGAGGAGGCCGTCTTCGGCGGTGGCAAGTCGATCCGCGAGTCGATGGCCCAGGGCGTCACCACCCGCGCCGATGGCGCTCCGGACACGGTGATCACCAACGCCCTGGTGCTCGACTGGTGGGGCGTGGTGAAGGCCGACGTCGGAATCCGGGACGGCCGCATCGTGGCGATCGGCCGGTCCGGCAACCCCGACATCGCCGACGGCGTCGATCCGGCGCTGCAGATCGGCCCGTCCACCGACGTGATCGCGGGCGAGGGCAAGATCCTCACCGCGGGCGGGATCGACGTGCACGTGCACTTCCTGTCGCCGTCCCAGATCCACGAGGCGCTCGCGGCCGGGCTGACGACCCTCGGCGGTGGCGGCACCGGGCCGAGCGAGGGTTCGAAGGCGACCACGGTCACCCCCGGTGCCTGGCACCTGCGGGCCATGCACCGCGCGCTCGACGCGTTCCCGGTCAACTTCCTGCTGATGGGCAAGGGCAACACGGTCAGCCTGCCGGGGCTTGCCGAGCAGGCGCTGGCCGGTGCCGGTGGCTACAAGGTGCACGAGGACTGGGGATCGACCCCGGCCGCGATCGACGCCGCACTGCGCGCGGCCGGTGAGTTCGGGCTGCAGGTGGCGCTGCATTCCGACAGCCTCAACGAGGCCGGGTACGTGGCCTCGACCATCGACGCGATCGCCGGCCGGTCGATCCACGCCTTCCACGCCGAGGGCGCCGGTGGCGGGCACGCACCCGACATCATCACGGTGGCCTCGCTGCCGAACGTGATCCCGGGGTCGACCAACCCGACCCTGCCGCACACAGTGAACACCGTCGCCGAGCACCTCGACATGCTGATGGTCTGCCACCACCTCAACCCGAGCGTGCCCGAGGACCTCGCCTTCGCCGAGTCCCGGATCCGGGCGACCACGATCGCCGCCGAGGACGTGCTGCACGACCTGGGCGCCCTCTCGATCACCTCCTCCGACGCCCAGGCGATGGGACGGATCGGTGAGGTGATCACCCGCACCTGGCAGGTGGCGCACGTGATGAAGAACCGGCTCGGAGACCTCGGTGGCGCCCTGCCCGCCGACAACGAGCGGGCCCGGCGGTACGTCGCCAAGTACACGATCAACCCGGCGATCGCGCACGGCATCGCCGAGCACGTCGGCTCGGTCGAGGTCGGCAAACTCGCCGACCTGGTGCTCTGGGACCCGGCCTTCTTCGCCGTCCGCCCCTCGTTGGTGATCAAGGGCGGGGCGATCGCCTGGGCAGCGCTCGGCGACCCGAACGCCTCGATCCCCACCCCGCAGCCGGTGATCATGCGGCCCTCGTTCGGCGACGCGGTCGGCGCCGACCTGTCGATGTCGTTCGTCGCGCGGGCGGCCCTGGACGACGGCCTCGCCGCCCGGCTCGGGCTGCGCCGGGAACTGCGCGCGGTGGCCGACACCCGCGAGGTCGGCAAGGCGCAGATGATCAACAACGACGCGCTGCCGGTCATCGAGGTCGACCCGGAGACGTTCACGATCGCGGTCGACGGTGAGGTGATCACCCCGGCCCCGGCCGAGGTACTGCCCCTGGCCCAGCTCTACTCGATGTTCTGACCGGCGTGATCATGCAGAAGTGCCCGCCACCCCCACCCGTGATCATGCAGAAGTGCACGTCAGGCCCGCCCGTGATCATGCAGAAGTGCACGCGGTGAGGGACGACGTGCGGGCGAGTCCGGAGCTGGTGCTGATGATGCTCGCCGACGCCAGATTGCCCACCGGGGCCCATGCTCACTCGGCAGGGTTGGAACCCGCTGTGCTGCAAGGGCTCACGGACGGCGGACGGCGTCCCGGCGAGGTGGTCGGCTACGCCCGCAGCAGGCTGGGGACGATCACCGCGACCGAGGCGGGGGTGGCGGTGATCGCTCGCCGGCGGTGCCGCGATCGCGAACCGGCCGGTCCGGCCCGGTTGGACGACGTCGAGAGCGCCTGGGCGGCCAGGACTCCCAGTGCGGCCGTTCGGGGATCGGCCCGGGTTCTGGGCCGTGGCTATCTCCGTCTGGGCCGGCGACTGTGGCCCGTCCCGATGGCTGCCGCCTTCGACGCGGGAGCAGGAACCGGTTGCGGGGCAAGGGGTTCGCACAGCAGTACTGAACTCCACCCGCCGCCGCGCGCCCTGGTACTAGGCGCGGTTGCCGCCGCGGCGGGGCTCTCCGCCGAACAGGTGGCTCGTCTGGTCGCCTACGACGACCTCCAGACGATCGCCTCGGCGGCGCTCAAACTGCTTCCGCTCGACCCGGTGTAGGCCCAGCAGTGGGTGCTCGATCTGCACCCGGAGATCGAGGCCCTGGTCGAAGAAGTCGCCGGAATCGTTGCGCCGGAACAGATCCCGTCACGAGCTGCGCCGATGATCGACATTCAGGCCGAGCTGCACGCCGTCGCCAGCAGGAGGTTGTTCAGTGCCTGAGATTCTTCCGCCCGAAGCGGCACCGCCGCACGGATCCGCCCCGGACGGCACCCGGGCGGTCCGGCTCGGGGTGGCGGGACCGGTGGGCACCGGGAAGAGTTCGCTGATCGCGCTGCTCTGCCGCGAGCTCTCCGGTGAGCTGTCGATGGGTGTGGTCACCAACGACATCTACACCGACGAGGACGCCCAGATGCTGCGCGCCGCAGGGGTTCTCGACGTCGACCGGATCCGCGCGGTGGAGACCGGCGCCTGCCCGCACACGGCCATCCGTGACGACGTGACCGCCAACCTGATCGCGGTCGAGGATCTCGAACGCGACCACGCGCCGCTCGACCTGGTGCTGGTCGAGTCGGGCGGCGACAATCTCACCGCCACCTTCTCGCCGGCCCTGGTCGACGCGCAGATCTTCGTGCTTGACGTGGCCGGCGGTGGCGACGTCGCCCGCAAGGGCGGTCCCGGTATCGCCCGAGCCGATCTGCTGGTGGTGAACAAGACCGATCTCGCCCCGTACGTGGAGGTCGACGTGCCCGCGATGGTCCTGGACGCCACGGCCGCTCGCGACGGTGCCCCGGTGCTGGCGCTCTCCCGACGGGACCCGGCCTCGGTGGCGGGGCTCTGCGGCTGGGTCCGGGAGCTGATCGCGAAGATTGCCGCGGGTGGGCACACACCGATCGACCCGGGGCCGATGGCCCCGCACGGCCACAGTCATGATCATGGTCATTCCCACGGTCATTGAGGTCGACCGGTGCGGGGGTCCGGGGGGCCACGTGCGCACCCGGCTCAGCGGCAGCGCCGTCCGGCCCCGACGACTGCCCGACGAGGCAGGCCGGGTGCGGGTGGCCCTGGTCGCCGGCCAGGCCCTGCTGCTGGCCGGTGACGAGGTCTCGATCGCCGTGCGGGTCGGTGCCGGGGTCGACCTCGAGATCGTCGAGACGGCCGGCACGGTGGCCCACGACATGCGTGGTGGTCGTGCGTCCTGGCAGGTCGGGGTCGACGTGGCGGACGATGCGTCCCTGATCTGGGACGGCAGGCCGTTCGTGGTGGCGCAGGGGGCGCGGGTCGATCGGACGACGACGATGACGCTGGCCGGGTCCGCCTGGGCCGCCGTCCGGGAGGTGCTGGTCCTCGGACGCACCGGCGAGGCCCCCGGCCTGTTGCACACCCGCACCGAGACCGTCCTGGACGGGCGGCCGTTGTCGGTGGAGTCGCTCACCCTGGACGCCGCCGCGGTCGCGGACCCGGCGCTGCTCGGCGGCAACCGCTGTCTGGACTCCGTGCTGCTCGCCGGACGCCGCAGCGGGCGGCCCGGGGCGCTGCAATTGGAGGGAACGGGATCGATCGACCGGTGTCTGGTCCGGCAGGCGCACCTCTCGGATCTCGACGGGTACCTTTCCGGTGAACCCCTGCTGTGGAAGGGCGACGACTTCTCGCAGACGGGGGTGCGGTCCGCACGCGCTGTTCGGTGAGTACGGCGTTCGATCCGGCCCAGGATCAGGATCGGTCGGCGCTCCCGTGCGGCGTAGTCTGGCAGCAGAGCTTCCGCGAGGGTCTGATGAGGTGTCGTCGATGAAGTTCTCCGTCCAGCTGACCTACCGGATCAGTGGCAAGGACCAGCAACCGCTGAACGAGGAACTGCTGCGTGCCCTTTGGGGCAAGGGCCTCGAGCGGATCCATCGCTCCGGTTCGAAGCTGGTCTTCGAGGCGCGGGTGAAGGCGACCGCGACGCACGAGGCCGTCGAACTGACCGACGTCCGGCTCCGCACGATGTGGCACCACGTCTCCGCCGACGTCATTCAGCTGGCCGCCGCGAGCGCGACGTCCGATCTGGTCAAGGTCGGCGGCGGGGGCCGGCACCGGAAAAGGTGGTCGACCCGCACCGAGGCGTGGTCGGTCGGCCTGCAGGAGCCCGGCGACCCGGGCAACGACTGGCCCGGCGACTGGTCGGGCAGAGGGCCGGACGACGGCCCCGACTGGGGCGGGGACGGCGCCGGGGTGCGCGAGCCGCGCCGTCCGCTGTTGCCGACCGGGTACCTGAGCGCCGAGCTGCCGGTGCCGCCGACGGTGCTCGACTGACTTCCGATCTCTTTCCCGCCGCTTGCGGTCGGCCGCGACGAGCGACCTGCGCCGACCGTCGCGGTGGCGCAAGCAGCCGTGGAAGGATCGGGGGCGAACGTCGGCCGCATCTTTGTGCGTCGTGTCCGGGCAGGTGATCGTGCTGCCCGAGGTGACCGGCCGGCCGTGAACGAGACGAACCGAGTCAGGGAGTACTTCGATGCCAATCGCAACCCCCGAGGTCTACGCCGAGATGCTCGACCGGGCCAAGGCCGGCCGTTTCGCCTACCCGGCGATCAACGTGACCTCCTCGCAGACCCTGAACGCGGCCATCCGTGGCTTCGCCGACGCCGAGAGCGACGGGATCGTGCAGGTGAGTACCGGTGGGGCCGAATACCTTTCCGGTCCGACCATCAAGGACATGGTCACCGGTTCGGTGGCGCTGGCCGCCTACGCGCACGAGGTGGCCAAGAAGTACGACATCAACATCGCGCTGCACACCG
>DAIOVT010000146.1:0-8882 GCA_036758885.1 Kineosporiaceae bacterium | reverse complement strand
GGGTGCGTCCGCGCATGTACGCCAGCGGCGCGACCTCGATCGTTCCGGTGGCCATCAGCCGCGGGATCGACTCGGGGTCGACCATGTCGTGCAGGGCGTCGTAGAGCGGGCGGAGGTAGGGGTCGATCTTCTCGGTGAGCGTGCCGGGCAGGAAGCCGAGCCGCTCCCCCGCCTCGACCGCCGGCCGGGTGAGGATGATCCGGGTGACCTTCTTGGCCTGCAGCGCCTGAACCGCCTTGGCCATCGCCAGATAGGTCTTTCCGGTACCCGCCGGGCCGATCCCGAAGACCACGGTGTGCTCGTCGATCGCGTCGACGTAGTGCTTCTGGTTCAGCGTCTTCGGCCGGATCGTGCGGCCCCGGTTGGAGAGCACGTTGAGGGTGAGCACCTCGGCCGGCCGCTCGGCGGTCTGCTGGCGGAGCATCAGCAGCGACCGGTCGACGGCGTCGGCGGTCAGCGGTTGCCCGGAGGCGACCACGGCCATCAGCTCGTCGAAGAGCCGCTCGGCCAGAGCGATCTCGCCCTGGCCGCCGGTCACGGTGATCTCATTGCCGCGCACGTGGATGTCGGCCCGCGGGAAACCGCGCTCGACGGCGCTCAGGATCTCGTCGCGAGCACCGAGCAGGGCAACCATCGGGACATCGGCGGGCACCACGATCCGGTGCACACCGGCCCGGGAGGTGCCGGCGGCTGCGGCGTCGGGAAGTTCGGGGTCAGTGGAGTCAGTCATCAGCAGGTCTCATCGTACTGGTCGGGATCACTCGGGCCAGCCGCGGAAATGGCCGGCCAACACGTGGGCATGGGCGTGGAAGACGCTCTGGCCTGCGGCGGCACCGGTGTTGAACAGCAGCCGGAACCCCTCGTGGCCGGCCTCCTCGGAGACCTTCGCGCCCACGGCGGGGATCTCCTGCAGGGCGTCCGGATCGGCGGCCGCGAGTTCGACCACGTCTTGGTGGTGATCCAACGGCACCACCAGGACGTGAGTGTCGGCGACCGGGTTGAGGTCCTTGAAGGCCACCACCCGCTCGCCGCGGTGCACGATCTCGGCAGGGATCTCGCCGGCCACGATCCGGCAGAACACACAGTCCTTGTTCATTCCGGCAGAGTATCGGGCAGCACCGACACCGGAGCCTGCGCGCCGTCCCCGCGGCCGGCCCAGCGGCCGAGCCGGGCGTTGAGCACGGCCAGGGCGGCAGGTCCGGCACTGGAGCTGCGCAGCACGGTGCCGCCCAACCGCACCGGGAGGGCCCCCACAGCGACCAGCGCGGCGAGTTCGCCGTCCTCGACTCCGCCCTCGGGACCCACGACCACCAGACACCGGCCGGTGCAACGGTCCACGGGCACCTCGGTCAGCGGCTGCTGGGCGGCCTCGTGCAGCACCAGCACCAGGCCCCCGGACGCCACCACGTCGCCGGCGACGCGCGCCAGGGCGGCGCCGTCCAGCACCTCACCGACGTGCGGAACCCGGCTGCGCCGAGCCTGTTTCGCCGCGGCCCGCACCACGGTGCGCCACTTCTGCAGCGACCGCCTGCCGCGCTCCCCCGACCAGATCACCACGCTGCGGCGGGCCTGCCAGGGCAGCACCTCGTCGACGTCCAGCTCGGTGGCGCTCTCGACCGCCTGCTCGTCGCGACCGCCCTTGGCCAGTGCCTGCACCAGCACCAGGGCCGGATCGGGGGCCGGATCGTCGAGCACCTCGATCACCTCGAGCTGCAGCTGATGCGTGCCGGCCGAGCTCACCACGCAGCGGGCCCGCCGGCCGAGGCCGTCGGCGACGTCGATCCGCTCGCCGGCACGCGAGCGCCGCACCGTGGCGGCGTGCCGTCCCTCGTCGCCGGTGAGCTGCACCCGGTCGCCGGGGGCCAGGGTCCGCGGCCAGGGGTCGAGCAGGTACAGCGGTGGGGTCACCAGCGGGTCACCGGCCGCTGAGCCGATCCTTGAACTTGGAGAACACCCCGTGCTGGACGGCGGCCACCCGCCCGCCGGGACGTTCCTCGCCGCGCAGCGCGGCGAACTGACGGAGCAGCTTCTCCTGCTCCTCGTCGAGCTTCGTCGGTGTGGCCACGTCGAGATGCGCCACCACGTCGCCCCGGCCGCCGCCACGCAGGTGGGTGACGCCGAGACCGCGCAGGGTCAGCACCTCACCGGACTGGGTGCCCGGGCGGACGTCGAGCTGCTGCTCGCCGTCGAAAGTCTCCAGATCGACGACCGTGCCGAGAGCGGCCGCGGTCATCGGCAGCTCGACCCGGCAGTGCAGATCGTCGCCGCGCCGGGTGAACGTCGCGTGCGGCCGCTCGACCACCTCGATGTAGAGGTCGCCCTGCGGACCGCCACCCGGACCCACCTCGCCCTCGCCGGTGAGCTGGATCCGGTTCCCGGTCTCCACCCCGGCCGGGATCTTGATCGCGATCGTCCGGCGGCTGCGGACGCGGCCCTCACCGGAGCACTCCAGACACGGCGACGGGATCACCGTGCCGTGACCGCTGCAGGTGGTGCACGGCTGCTGGGTCATCACCTGACCGAGGAAGGAACGCGCCACCCGCTGGATCTGGCCGGTGCCGTGGCAGATCACACAGGTCTTCGGCTGGGTGCCGGGCTGGCAACAGCTGCCCTGGCACACGGTGCAGGTGACGGCGGTCTCGACGGCGAGTTCGCGTTCGCCGCCGAAGACGGCGTCGACGAGGTCGATCTCGACCCGGACCAGGGTGTCCTGCCCGCGCCGCTGCCGCGGCACCGGGCCGCGACCGGCCCCGGACGCAGCGCCGAGGAAGGTCTCGAAGAAGTCGCTGAACCCGAACCCGGCGCCGAACCCACCACCGCTGGCCGAGGGGTCCCCGCCCATGTCGTACATCTGCCGCTTCTCGGCGTTGGACAGCACGTCGTAGGCGCGGCTGACCTCCTTGAACTGCGCCTCGGCCTCGGGCCCGGGGTTGACGTCGGGGTGCAACTGCCGGGCGAGCCTGCGATAGGCCTTCTTGATCTCCTCGGGGGTGGCGTTCCGCCCGACGCCGAGAATCTCGTAGTAGTCGCTCACCGGACTCCGTCGTGTCGTTGTTGTGTCGTCGCTTGTGATGTCGCCGCTGGTCGTGTCATGGCTGGTCGTGTCATGGCTGGTCGTGTGACTGCCCGGGTCACTGCTCGAGGATCCTCGAGACGTAACGGGCCACCGCCCGCACCGCCGACATCGTCGTCGGGTAGTCCATGCGGGTCGGCCCGAGCACTCCGAGCCGGGCCACGACCTCGCCGTGGGAACCGTAGCCGCTGGTCACCACGGCGGTCTCGGAGAGGCCTTCGTGCGCGGTCTCGTGACCGATCCGGACGCCGACCGCGGTGGGGTCGCCGTCCATCTCACCGAGCAGCCGCAACAGCACGACCTGTTCCTCGAGGGCCTCGAGCACCGGCGAGATGGTCCGGCCGAAGTCGGTTCCGGCCCGGGCCAGGTTGGCCGTGCCGGCCAGCACGATCCGCTCCTCGCGTTGCACCAGCAGCGAGTCCTCGACCGCCGCCAGCACGTCACGGACCACCTGCTGGTCGTGGGCCGGGAACCGTTCCGGCAGGGACTCCAGGGCCGGAGCCACACCGATCAGTGCGGTGCCGACGGTCGCCGCGAGCAACCGGGCGCGCAACTCGCCGAGCAGACTCTCGGAGACCGCGTCGGAGACCTCGACGACCCGTTGCTCGACCCTTCCGGTGTCGGTGATCAGCACCAGCAGCAACCGGGTGGAACCCAGCGCCACCAACTCGATGTGCCGCACCGACGAGCGGGTCAGCGAGGGATACTGGACGACGGCGACCTGCCGGGTCAGCTGGGCCAGCAGCCGGACCGTGCGATCGACCACGTCGTCGAGGTCGACGGCGCCGTCGAGCAGGCTCTGGATCGCCCGGCGTTCGGCCGCGGACAACGGCTTGATGCTGCTCAGCCGGTCGACGAAGAGCCGGTAGCCCTTGTCGGTGGGCACCCGGCCGGCACTGGTGTGCGGCTGGGCGATGTAGCCCTCCTCCTCGAGGGCGGCCATGTCGTTGCGGATCGTCGCCGGGGAGACACCGAGGCTGTGCCGTTCGACCAGACCCTTCGAACCGACCGGTTCACTGCTGTGCACGTAGTCCTCGACGATGGCGCGCAGGACGGCCAGCCGGCGTTCCTCGCTCATCTGCGCACCTCCGTTCGTCGGGCGTCCGTGGGCTCTGGCACTCGGGCAATCAGAGTGCCAGTCTACGTCTCAGCACCCGCTCACCCCTATCCGACCGGCGGACCGGCGGGGTTGCTTGGTGGTGGGCCGGGCCGCTGCGAGGCTTTCCCGATGCAGACACGACGGGGGTTGAACGCCGCGACGCGCGCCACGATTCCGGCCGAACCGGGCCTGGTGGTCGAGGACGTCGAGACCGGCTGGTGCGGCGCCGTCCTGCGCACCGAGAAGAGCGGCGGCATCCATCTGGTGGTGCTCGAGGACCGGCACGGCAAGACCCGCTCGTTCCCGCTCGGCCCCGGTTTCTGGATCGACGGTGAGGCGGTGCAGCTGGTGCCGCCGGCGAACCCCGCGACAAGCGTGGCCGACCGCGCCCCCAGCCGCACCGCCAGCGGCTCCCGGGCCGTGGCCGGCGCCCGGGCCCGCACCGCGCGCGCCTCACGGATCCTGGTCGAGGGACGCCACGACGCCGAGCTGGTCGAGAAGGTCTGGGGCGACGACCTGCGCATCGAAGGGGTCACCGTGGAACTGCTGGACGGCGTCGACGACCTGGCCGCCGCGGTCACCGACTTCTCCCCCGGCCCCGGACGGCGCCTCGGCGTACTGGTCGACCACCTGGTCGAGGGCTCGAAGGAATGGCGCGAGGCGTCCGCGGTGGCGGCGTTGCCCGGGTTGGGCACGCACGTGCTGGTCGTCGGTCACCCGTACGTGGACATCTGGGAGGCGGTCCGGCCGGAACGGGTGGGCCTGGACCGCTGGCCGGTGATCCCCCGCGGGACGTCGTGGAAGCACGGCATTCTGCAGGCTCTCGGCTGGCCGCATCAGGAGCAGCGGGACGTGGCGCTGGGCTGGCGACGGATCCTCGGTCAGGTGCGCAGCTACACCGATCTGGAGCCGGAACTCCTGGGCCGGGTCGAGGAGTTGATCGATTTTGTGACCGGCGATCTCGCCGACACCTGATCGTGGCGATCCGCATGCACCCGAGCCGACCCTGCCGACAGGGTCAGGGACGGTTCAGGGCGGCCCCCGATGCCGGCGCCCGGGCCCGGATGGCGTACTGGAGGTATGAGCGTGAACAACGATTCGAACCCGACCGTCCCTTCGAACGAGCACCGCGCGGGCGATCACCCCACGAGCGGCCACCCCACGAACAGCTACACCGCTCCGCTCTACGGGACCGCCCCCGAGGCGGGCGGTTCCTCGAACGCCTCCGTCTACGGCGCCCCGGAACCGGCCGCACCCTCGGGGTACGGGTACGGGCAGCCGGCACAGACCTCACCCGCGACCGCGCTCGGCACCGACGCCACGAGCCGCAACTGGGCCACGGCGGCGCACCTGTCCGGGTTCGTCGCCGCATGGGTCGCGCTCGGATTCATGGGACCGCTGATCGTGCTATTGGCCGCCGGGAGCAACTCGCCGTTCGTGCGCCGGCACGCGGTGGAGGCCCTGAACTTCAACCTGTCGGTGCTGATCTACCTGGCGATCTCGGCCGTGCTGATGTTCGTCCTGGTCGGCTTCCTGCTGCTGCCGGCGGTGGGCCTGCTCTACCTGGTGGCCACGATCTCCGGCGCCGTCGCCGCCTCGAA
The DNA here is from genome assembly GCA_036758885.1 of Kineosporiaceae bacterium. Classification (GTDB taxonomy): domain Bacteria; phylum Actinomycetota; class Actinomycetes; order Actinomycetales; family Kineosporiaceae; genus DAIOVT01. Next base: position 3,109 of record DAIOVT010000146.1, on the reverse strand, counting down.
CGGACGTGACTTCCGTTACCCCCTGTCGATCCGATTCATCAGCTGACCTCGCAGCTGACCTCGCCGTACCGCGAAGGTTCACCCACCGGCGGCCTGCCTCCTGCCACGAAGCGGGCCCTGTGTCGGTGCTGACGGATAGCCTCCTGGAATGGCTCCAATCAGCACCGACGCGGTGATGGACCTGCTTCGCCAGGTGGCCGCCGAGGTGATCAGCCCCCGCTTCCGCGCCCTGGCCGACGGCGAGGTCACCGAGAAGAACCCGGGCGACCTGGTGACGATCGCCGACCACGAGGCCGAGGACGCGATCACCGCACGGTTACGCATGGCCTACCCGCAGGCGGTGGTGCTCGGTGAGGAGGCCTACGCCACCCGGCCCGAACTGCTCGTGGCCTACCAGCAGGCCGACCACGCCTTCACCGTCGACCCGCTCGACGGCACCAAGAACTTCGTCAACGGCTCCCCCGACCATGCCGTGATGGTCGCCGAGGTGCGCTCCGGCACAGTGGTACGAGGCTGGATCTGGCTGCCCGAGCACGGCGTCGGCTGGTCCGCCGAACGTGGCGCCGGAGCCGAGCGCAACGGGGTGCCGGCCACGGTGACTCCGGCGCCCGATCCGGACCGGGCCCAGGGCCTGGTCTCCTTCCGGGAGATGGTCGGTCAGTCGCTCGACGGGCTTGCGCCGTTGCAGCTGACCCGGCTCTGCTCCGGGGCCGACTACGCGGCGCTGGTCGACGGCGAGGTCGACTACGTGGTCAACCGCCGTGGCGAGATCTGGGACCACGCCCCGGGCTCGCTGATCCTGACCGAGGCCGGTGGCCGGGTGGGCTTCGCGGACGGCGACGTCTACGACCCGAGGGAGCGCCGTCCGGGGCCGATCGCCGCCATCGACCGACCGCTCTTCGAGCGGGTTCGAGGCGCACTGGCCGGCTCGGAGTTCGCCGATCGAGGGTCGAGCGTCACCGGCTGATCCGGTGGCCAGGTCTGCGCTGATCTGTGGCGGAGGCTCCCCGGCACATCCTGAGCGCCCGACCGGTCGCGCGGCGGTCGGCTCACCGGTCGGCCAGCAACTGCCGGACGACGGCGTCCGCCAGCAACCGTCCCGGCCTGGTCAGCACCAGCCGATCGGCCTGCCAGGCAACGGGATCGGCGAGACCGTCGGCCACCACCGCCCGGGCCGCCGCGCGGCCCTGCGGGTCCAGGCCGGCCAGGTCCAGCCCCTCGGCCAGCCGGACACCGAGCAGCACCTGCTCGGTGTAGCGGGCCTCGGCGTCGAGCAGTTCCTCGCCGTCCTGCGGTGAGCGTCCGGTAGCAAGGGCCTGGGCGTATCGCCGCGGGTGCCGCACGTTCCACCAGCGCCGTCCGGCGATGTGCGAGTGCGCACCGGGGCCGATTCCCCACCAGTCCTCGCCGCGCCAGTAGGCCATGTTGTGCCGGCAGGCGTGTTCCGGCGAGCGGGCCCAGTTGCTCACCTCGTACCAGTGGTAGCCGGCGGCCCGGAGCAGGTCGTCGGCGAGCTCGTACTTTGCCGCCAGGTCGTCGTCGTCCGGGGCCGTGAGCTCGCCGCGGGAGATCCGCCGAGCCAGCGCGGTACCCGCCTCCACCACCAGCGCATAGGCCGAAATATGTTCGGGGGCAAGCGATATCGCCGACTCGACCGAGGTTCGCCAATCCTGTTCGCTCTCCCCATCGGCCCCGTAGATCAGGTCCAGGCTGACCGCCAGGCCGGCGGCGCGGGCGGCCTCGACCACCGTCGCCACCCGGGCCGGGTCGTGGGTGCGGTCGAGCGCCGCCAGCACGTGCGGAACGGCGGATTGCATACCGAAGGAGACCCGGGTGAACCCGGCACCGGCCAGTTCGGCCAGGTATTCGGCGTCGACCGAGTCGGGGTTCGCCTCGGTGGTCACCTCGGCGCCCGGGGCCAGTCCGAAGCGATCCCGGACGGCGCCCAGCATCTCCGCCAGATCGGCGGCGGGCAGCAAGGTCGGCGTCCCGCCGCCGAGGAACACGGTGGTCACCGGACGGGCGTCGTCCGCCAGAGTCGTTGCCGCGTGGTCGATCTCGGCGATCACGGACCGGGCGTAGGTGTCCTGGTTGCCCAGGCCCGAGGTGCCGCCCAGTTCGCTCGCGGTGTAGGTGTTGAAGTCGCAGTAGCCGCATCGTCGGGCGCAGAACGGCACGTGCAGGTAGATGCCCAACGGCCGGGCGGTATCGCCGCCGACCGGGGCGAGCACGTGCTCAGCCGCGTGCGGCAGCACGCCGTGCATGGTCACGAACCTTCTCCTGCAACGTGATCCGGCCGTCGTCCTCGGCGTGCAGCAGCCGCGCGAAGACCTCGGGCCCGCCGGTGAACATCTCGCCGAGGGTGACTCCGTGCCCGGGTGAGGGGCCGAGTTCGATGGTGTCGCTGGTCGCCACGTCTCCCGTGCTGATCACCGCGAAGTAGGCGCCCGAGACCCCGTGCTGGGTGAACCGCTTCACCCAACCCCGTTCGGGCACACCGAATTTCGCCATCCTGCGGGCGAACGTGGCACAAGGGATGCGGGGCGAGGTGAGTTCGAGTTCCAGCCCCGAGGCACCGATCCGCAGCCTGCGGCCGACCTCGACGGAGTTCAGGTCGACACCGTTGGTGCGCAGGTTCTCACCGAACATGCCCGGCCTGATCTCGACGCCCAGGTCCTCGCTCCACCGGGCCGCGTCCTCGTCGGCGTAGGCGTAGACCGCCTGGGCGAGCCCACCGTGATGGCGGTAGTCCTTCACCAGGTCACCGCCCAGGCCGTAGGGCCCGACCGGTACGGCCCGGCCCACCGGACGCTTGTCGATACCGGTCAGACCGTCCGGGTTGCTCTGCTCCGGGTGCAGTTCCGCGACCACACAGACGGCGGTGACGGCTGCAGCGGTACTCATGACGCCGTCCCGGCGGTACTCATGACGCCGTCCCGGCGGTACTCATGACGCCGTCCCGGCGGTACTCATGAGCCCGACTTGCGCTCGGTCGCCGAGCCCCCGCCGTCCGAGGACAGCGCTGCGATGAAGGCCTCCTGGGGCACCTCGACCCGGCCGACCATCTTCATCCGCTTCTTGCCCTCCTTCTGCTTCTCCAGCAGCTTGC
>DAIOVT010000145.1:0-8885 GCA_036758885.1 Kineosporiaceae bacterium | reverse complement strand
GCTACCTGCCCCGGATCGGCCCCGGCCAGCGCTACGGCTACCGCATCCACGGCCGGTACGACCCGGGCAGCGGTGCCCGGTGCAACCCGTCGAAACTGCTGATCGACCCTTACGCGAAGGCGATCGAGGGGCAGATCGACGGCGACCAGGCGTTGTTCGCCTACAACTTCGGCGACCCGAACTCCTACAACGGGGACGACAGCCTCGGCCACACGATGACCTCGGTGGTGATCAACCCGTACTTCGACTGGGGCAGTGACCGGGCGCCGGCGCACCCCTACCACGAGAGCGTGCTCTACGAGGCGCACGTCAAGGGCCTGACCATGACCCACCCGGACGTGCCCGACGACGTCCGGGGCACCTATGCGGCACTGACCCATCCCGCCGTGATCGACCATCTGCGCGGTCTCGGCGTGACCGCGATCGAACTCATGCCGGTGCACCAGTTCGTGCAGGACACCACGCTGGTCGACAAGGGCCTGTCGAACTACTGGGGCTACAACACGATCGGGTTCTTCGCCCCGCACAACGCCTACAGCTCGGCGGGTCAGCGCGGGCAGCAGGTGCTCGAGTTCAAGGCGATGGTCAAGGCGCTGCACGCGGCCGACATCGAGGTGATCCTGGACGTCGTCTACAACCACACCGCCGAGGGCAACCACTTCGGCCCGACGCTGAGCTTCCGCGGCCTGGACAACCCCGCCTACTACCGGCTGGTCGACTCCGACCGCACCCACTACTACGACACCACCGGCACCGGCAACAGTCTGCTGATGCGCAATCCCCATGTGCTGCAACTGATCATGGACTCGTTGCGCTACTGGGTCACCGAGATGCACGTCGACGGTTTCCGCTTCGACCTGGCCGCGACGCTGGCCCGCCAGTTCCACGAGGTCGACCGGCTCTCGGCGTTCTTCGACATCGTGCAGCAGGATCCGATCATCTCCCAGGTGAAGCTGATCGCCGAGCCCTGGGACCTCGGTGAGGGCGGCTACCAGGTCGGCAACTTCCCGCCGTTGTGGACCGAGTGGAACGGCAAGTACCGCGACACCGTGCGCGACTTCTGGCGCGGTGAGCCGTCCACGCTGGGCGAGTTCGCCTCGCGGATCACCGGCTCCTCCGACCTGTACCAGGGCGACGGCCGGCACCCGATGGCGAGCATCAACTTCGTCATCGCCCACGACGGTTTCACGCTGGGCGACCTGGTCTCCTACAACGACAAGCACAACGAGGCGAACGGCGAGGGAGGTGCGGACGGCGAGAGCCACAACCGGTCCTGGAACTGCGGCGTCGAGGGCCCCAGCGACGACGCCGACGTGCTCTCGCTGCGCCGCCGCCAGCAGCGCAACTTCCTCACCACTCTGCTTCTCTCCCAAGGCGTTCCGATGATCGCCCACGGTGACGAGATCGGCCGCAGCCAGCGTGGCAACAACAACGTCTACTGCCAGGACAACGACCTCTCCTGGGTGAACTGGCAACTCGACCGCGACCAGCAGGAGCTGCTCGCCTTCACCCGCCGGGTGGTCGCGCTGCGCAAGGAGCACCCGGTGTTCCGGCGGCGCCGGTTCTTCAAGGGCTCCGCCGACCACGGCGGTATCACCGAGGTCGGCGACATCGCCTGGCTGACACCCGCCGGCACCGAGATGACCGAGGAGGACTGGTGGAACGGCTACGCCCGCTCGATGACGGTCTTCCTCAACGGTGACCGGATCATGGAGCCGGACACCCGCGGCGCACCGGTCTGGGACGACTCCTTCCTGATCATGTTCAACGCCCACTACGAGACCCTCGACGTGGTGGTGCCGCCGGCCGAGTACGGGCAGTGGTGGTCGATGGTGATCGACACCAACGACGACGAGGGCAGCGACGACACCTACTCCCCCGGCGACACCATTCCGGTGACCGCCCGCTCGGTGGTGGTGTTGCGGCGTCCGCGAGAGGTCGCCGAGCAGAACACCGCGCTGCCGGCCGCCGAGGGCGAACCCGCACCGCGCCGGGCGTCCTCGGGCCGGGTGCCGCCGCCCAAGCCGGCCCTGCGCCGAGGCTGAGCGGCAGCCGGCCCGACCGGGGCGGACGAGATCAGAGGAGACGAGGGGGACCATGCGCCGGCAGATCAGCGCACCGACCGCCACCTATCGCCTGCAGCTCAACGGCCGGTTCGGATTCGGCGACGCCGCGGCGATCGCCGGGTACCTGGCCGATCTCGGGGTCTCGCACGCCTACCTCTCGCCGATCCTGCAGCCGGCACCGGGGTCGACGCACGGATACGACGTGGTCGAGCACACCCGGCTGAACACCGAGGCCGGTGGTGAAGAAGGGTTCTCGTCACTGCGAAAGGCCTTGGCCGACAACGGTTTGCGCGCCGTGGCCGACGTGGTGCCGAACCACATGGCGGTGCCGACGCCGCTGTATCTGAACCGGGCGCTGTGGGCGATGCTGCGGGACGGTCCGGGCAGCGGGTACGCCAAATGGTTCGACGTGCCCAACAGCCTCGAGGAGGAGCCGGTGCTCTTCCCGGTGCTCGGCGAGCGGCTGGGCACGGTGCTGGCCAACGGCGAACTGAGCACCGAGCGACTCACCGTGCCCGAGGCGGGCCTGCACGACGAGCCGGTGCTGCGCTACTACGACCGGGTCTTCCCGCTGCGCCGGGGCACCGAACAGCTGCCGATGATCGAGCTGATCGGCCGGCAGTACTACCGGCTCGCCTGGTGGCGGGTCGGTGCCGAGGAGCTCAACTACCGGCGGTTCTTCGACGTCGACACCCTGGCCGCGGTCAGGGTCGAGCTGCCCGAGGTCTTCCGGGCCACCCATCAGTTGCTGCTCGACCTGGTCGCGGACGGCACCCTGAGCGGCCTGCGGATCGACCACCCCGACGGCCTGGCGGACCCGGCCGGGTACCTCGACGACCTCGCCGCCGCGACCGGCGGCGTGTGGGTCGTCGTGGAGAAGATCCTCGAGGGGCCGGAGGAACTGCCGCCGCGGTGGGCCTGCGACGGCACCACCGGCTACGACGCGCTGCAGCAGCTCGGCGGGCTGTTCGCCGACTCCGGTGCCGCCGCGCCGCTCTCGGCCCTGCTCACCGAACTGACCGGGGAGTCACCGGACTTCGCCGCAGTGGTCGAGCAGGCCAAGCGCGAGGTGGTCGAGACCACCCAGTACGCCGAGGTCACCCGGCTGGTCGATCTCGCCGCCGAGATCTGCCACGACGACATCAGACTGCGCGACCACACCGCACGCCAGCTGCACCTGTGCCTGGTCGAACTGCTGGTCGCCTTCGACCGGTACCGGGCCTACGTGGTGCCCGGCGAACCGGTGCCGCAGACCAGCGTCGAGGCGGTGCAGCAGGCCTGTCTGCGGGCCCGGCAGAACCTTCCCGAGCACTCCTGGCAGACCCTCGACCTGCTCGGCGACCTGGCCCTGGCCCGGCTGACCGGCGACCCCACACCCGAGCAGCAGGCCCGCTGCGCCCAGTTCTCGGTGCGGTTCCAGCAGACCTGCGGCCCGGTGATGGCCAAGGGCATCGAGGACACCGCGTTCTACCGCTGGTTCCGGCTGGTCGCCCTCAACGAGGTCGGCGGCGATCCCCTGGTGCTGGGCGTCGCCCGCGAGGACTTCCACGCCTACGCCGCCAGGATCGCCCAGGACTGGCCGCTCACGATGACCACCCTGTCCACCCACGACACCAAGCGCTCCGAGGACGTGCGGGCCCGGCTGATCGCCGCGACCGAGCTCGCCCCCGAGTGGGCGGAGGCGGCGCGCGCCTGGCTGGAGGGGGCGGCGAGCCATCGGCAGTCGGAGCAACTGCCGGACGCCTCGACGATGTACCTGCTCTGGCAGACCCTGGTCGGCACCTTCGACGACGAGACCGGTGGTCACATCAGCGCCGACCGATTGCTGCCCTACCTCGAGAAGGCGACCCGCGAGGCCAAGCTGCACACCTCCTGGACCCAGCCGGACACCGGCTACGACGAAGCGGTGGCGAGCACCGCGCGGGCGGTGCTCGAGGACGAGGACCTGTTCGCCGTGCTCGCCGGGTTCTGCACCGAACTGCGCGAGCCGGCCCGGGTTGCGGTGCTCGGCCAGAAGCTGGCCCAGCTGACCATGCCCGGCGTGCCGGACCTCTACCAGGGCTGCGAACTGGTGGACCTGTCGCTGGTCGACCCGGACAACCGCCGCCCGGTGGACTACTCCCGGCGGATCGAGCTGCTCGCCGGGCTGGACGCCGGCGGCGTCCCGGCCACCCTGTCGGCGCAGAAGCTGCTGGTCACCGCGACCGCACTGCGGCTGCGCCGGCGGATGCCCGAGGTCTTCATCGGGCCGCACTCCAGCTACGCTCCGCTGTCCACCACCACCAACAACGTGCTCGCCTTCGCCCGGGGGATCGCCGAACCCGTTGCGGCACAGGGTGATCAGCGCATCGATCATCGGGTGCTGGTACTGGCCACCCGGTTGCCGGTGGCGCTGGCCCGGCGCGGCGGCTGGGGCGAGAACTCGGTGAACCTGCCCGAGGGCCGCTGGACCGATCTGCTCACCCCGCGCCGGCAGACCTGGGACGGCGGTGAGCAGCCTCTGGCCGGGTTGCTGGCCGAGCTGCCGGTGGCGCTGCTGGTCCGCGAGGACGACGCCTGACCCGGCGGTTCTTACCGCCCGTTCAACATCCGATCGTTCAACATCGTGGTAACGCCACCGGAACATAGTTGAGCGATGCTGGCCACATGCTGGTCCGCCTGCGCATCGCGCTTCCCGATCGGCCCGGTTCGCTGGGCCGGGTCACCTCGGCCCTCGGCCTGGCCGGAGCCGACATCGCCGCCGTCCGGGTGCTGGAGAGTGAGTCGGGCCGGGCCCTGGACGACGTCGTGGTGAACCTGCACGACCGCAACCATCTGCGCCGGGTCACCGCGGAGGTGAACGCGGTGCCGGGGGTCGAGGTGATCGCCAGTCAGTGGGGCGTGCCGCCGGTCACCGGTCACGCCGATCTCGAACTCGCGGCACAGGTGCTCGAACGTGCCCACACCGGCCCGGCGGAGGCGCTCGGCGTTCTGGTCGACGGCGCTCCCGGTGCCCTGGGCGCCGACTGGGCCGCGCTGCTCGAGTACCGCTCCCCCGACGACATCGCCGTCCGGCTGATCTCTCCCGGCGGGCCCGCCGCCCTGACGCCGCCGAGCGTCCCGCTGCGTACCCTGGCGGTGAGCCTGGACGACGGGCAGGGCGCCCTGGTGCCGCTGAACGAGGGCTCCGGTGCGGGTGTCGGCCTGTTGCTGGTGCGCGGCGAAGGACCGCAGTTCCACCTCAGTGAACTGTGGCGGCTCGGTCAGTTCGGCCGGCTGCTCGGCTCCTCGATCGCCCGGTTCGACCCGGTCCCCTGCGACTGACGGTCCCCTGAGACTGACGGTTCAGTTGCAGAACAGCCGCGGCACGATGTCGAGGACCCGCTGCTGCAACTCCTCGACCGCCTCGGCCCGGCCGGAGAGGTGGTAGAGCAGCGCGCTCTCGAAGACGCCGTCCAGCATCACGTAGGCGGTGCGTGAAGTGACCGTCGGCGTCCGGCCGGAGAGTTCGGCGTAGCGCTCGACCACCCGCCAGATCATGTCCTCGAGCGTCGCGTCGATGCCGAGCACGGCCTCCCGCAGCGGCTCCTCGAACATGCTCTGGGTGCGCAGGTCGTACCAGAGCCGGTGCATCGCGGCGTCGTCGACGAGCGTCTCGGCCAGCTTGGCCGCGAAGGCGTCGGCCAGCGCCTGCACGCTGTCGCTCTGCTCGATCACGTCGTCGTAGCGGCGCACGCAGGTGGCCTTGTAATAGCGCACGCAGTAGACGATCAGCTCGGTCTTGTCGCGGAAGTAGTAGTGCACGACGCCATGGCTGAACTCGGAGTTGGCGGCGATGTCACGCAGGCTGGTGCGGGCATAGCCCAGCTCCCCGAGCGTGAGCAGCGCCGAGGCGGCGAGGGCATCACGACGTTCGTCGTAAGTACCCTCACCCCGGCGGCCGCGGGCAGATCTGCCCCGGGCGGTCCGTGCGGGCGCGGTGGTCACATCGGCAGTGTAGGCCGGTTCGGGCGTCGGTGGTCGTTTGCGTCCGCGATTCTTGACGAACGTTCTGAACAGTTGTCCTTGACGACTGTCAAGAACTGCGTAAGGCTCTGCCTTGTCCCCCTGTGTGACCCCGTTCACAGGTGATCGGTCAGCAGCTCCGGTCAGCCCGTCGGGATCACCATCCGATTTCAGGGCACTCCCGTCCCCCTGTGGGGTGCCCGGTCGTGGCAAAGGAGCTTCGATGACGTCGTACGACCTGTCCGGGCGGAAGGCCCTGGTGACCGGCGCGGCCCAGGGTCTGGGTGAGGGAATGGCCAAGGCCCTGGCGGAAGCCGGGGCCCGCGTGGTGCTCGCCGATGTGCAGAGCAGCGTCAGCGACACCGCGAAGGCGCTCGGTGAGCAGCACGGCAGCGTGCAGATGGACGTGACCGACGAGTCGTCGTGGGAGTCGGCGATCGGCTCGACGATCGAGCAGCTCGGCGGGCTCGACATCCTGGTGAACAACGCCGGTATCGAGATCACCTCGCTGATCAGCGAGGTCGACGCGGCCGACGTGCGCCGCATGCTCGAGGTGAACGTGCTCGGCACCACGCTCGGGCTCAAGCACGGGCTGCGCGCGATGCGTCCGAACGGGCCGGCCGGCAGCGGCGGCTCGATCATCAACGTCGCCTCGGTCGCCGCCACGATCGCCTTCCCCGGCATCTCGGTGTACTCGGCCACCAAGTCGGCCGTCGACCGGCTCACCCGGGTCGCCGCCTTCGAGAGCGGCAAGCTCGGCTACGGCGTTCGGGTCAACTGCATCTACCCCGGTCTGGTGCCCACCGCCATGGGTGTGGGCCTGGCCGAGGACGTCACCTCGATCGGTCTGTTCCCGAGCACCGAGGCCGCCGTCGGCGCGGTGGTCGAGCAGACCCCGGCCGGCCGCCTCGGCACCGTCGAGGACATGGCCGACGCCGTGGTCTTCCTCGCCTCGGACGCCTCCCGCTTCATCACCGGCGCCGGGCTTCCGGTCGACGGCGGCATGGGCATGTGAGCCCGGCTCACGAGACCGCCCGCTCCCCGAACCTGAGCCCTTTCGAACCCGAGCCCCCGAGAACAGAAGGACCTGCCATGACCGACAAGCCCGTTATCGTCTACGGCGCCTCCGGCTACACCGGACGCCTGGTCTGCGAATACCTGCGTGAGTACGGCGTCCCGTTCGTCGCGGCCGGCCGCGACGAGCAGAAGCTCCAGGCCTCGATGGCCTCGAACGTGGCCGGCATCGAGACCGCCGACTACGAGATCGTCAGCGTCGAGAACGACGTCGAGTCGCTGACCAAGTTGTTCACCGGCGCCAAGGTGGTCTGCAACACCGTGGGTCCGTTCAGCGAGCTGGGCCCGGCCGTCGTCGAGGCATGTCTGGCCGCGGGCGTGAACTACACCGACACCACCGGCGAGCAGGACTGGCTGATCACCTGCGACGAGAAGTACGGCAAGGCCTTCGCCGACGCGGGTCTGCTGCTCACCCCGGGGATCGCCCAGATGTACACCACCGGCGAGATCGCGGCGCAGCTGTGCCTGGAGACCCCGGGGCTGGACAGCCTCGACATCGCGGTGTTCTGGGGCGGCAGCCCGACCATCGCCTCGACCCGCACGATCCTGGTCAACGCCGCCACCTCGAGGGCGCACTACCTGCAGCAGAATGACTACGTCGAGTTCGACCCGAACCAGGGTCTGGTGCCGCTGGTGGTGCCCGGCCAGCACGAGCTCGCCATGTCGCTGCCCTGGGGCGGCACCTCGCACCCGGTCTGGTTCAAGCACGACCCGCGGGTGGCCAACTGCAAGGCCCAGGGCGGGGTGTTCAACGCGGCGCTGATGCACGGCGTGCCGCAGATCGTCGCCGGCGCGCTCGAGGCGACCAAGGACATGAACGAGACCGACCGCAACGAGGCACTGACCGCCACCGCCCGTCAGGTGATGAACCAGATGCCGCCCCGGGAGAACCCGAGGATCAACAAGTCGCTCGACTCGGTGCACGCCTCGGGTCCGCTCGGCCGGGCGCACTGCGTGATCCACGGCAACAGCAACTACAAGCAGACCGGTCTGTTGCAGGCCTATGCCGCCTACAGCCTGCTGCAGACCCCGCCGCGCAGAACGGGTTTCGCCTCCGGCTGCCAGGCTTTCGGACATCGCGAACTGCTCGGTGTGCTGCGCAGTTTCGGTCTTGTCGCCAGCCCGATCCTGACCGTCAACGACTGAACCACGGGGGCTGAGCTCATGCGTCTGGCCGACTACCTGGACAAGGGCGCCTCGCTGGGGGCCGATCGTCCCTGCCTCACCACGGACGGCGAGACGCTGAGCTACGCCGTCGTTCAGGATCTCTCCTTCGCCGTGGCCGCAGCCCTGCACGCTCGAGGGGTGCGGCCCGGCGACAAGGTGGCGATCATCTCCGGCAACGACCCGGTGGCCTTCAGTTGCGTCTTCGGGATCAGCAGGGCGGGCGCCGTCTGGTGCCCGATCAACCCGCGCAACGAGGCGGCCGAGAACCGGGAACTGCTCGATCTCTTCGACTGCTCGACAGTGATCTTCGGGGCCGCCTACGCCGGTCTGGTCGAGGCGATCCGCGCGGACCTTCCCCAGGTCAGCACCTGGGTCTGCCTGAACGGCGAGGTGACCTCGGCGGCGGGCGAGACGCTCACCTGGCCGCAGTTCCTGGCCGGCGGTTCGGGCGAGCGGCCGGACCGGCGACCGGTCGAGGACCTCGCCATGATCGTCGGCACCGGCGGCACCACCGGGCGGCCCAAGGGCGTGATGCTCACCGGCGGCAACCTGGAGACGATGACCGCGCTGACCCTGATGAGCTACCAGTTCCGG
>DAIOVT010000144.1:0-8943 GCA_036758885.1 Kineosporiaceae bacterium | reverse complement strand
GGCGGACGACGGGCAGCGGGCCCCGGTGGCCGAGTTCGAGGTGACCCTGACCGAGGTCGGTTTCGGCTACGCCGATGGTGCCTCCGGCCCGGGGGCCACCCCGGTGCTCACCGGGCTGTCGATGCACGCCGGCGCCGGACTGACCACGGTGACCGGACCGTCCGGGGTGGGTAAGACGACGCTGCTGCACGTGATCGCCGGCCTGGCCCGGGCGTCGTCCGGAAGTGTTCTGGCGCCGCGCTGCCACCTGGTCACCCAACGCCCGTTCATTCCCGGCGGGACCCTGACCCGGGCGCTGGCGCTGGGCAACGGCAGCGGCGCCCAGGCACAGTGGGACGCGTTGCGCGCGGTGGGCCTGGACGGGTTCGCGGCCGGGCTGGCGCAGGGGCTGAACACGGTGGTCGGTGACGAGGGGTTCGGCCTCTCCGCCGGGCAGCGGGCCCGGATCGGTCTGGCCCGGGCGCTGCTCGCGCCGGAGTCGGTGATCCTGCTCGACGAACCGACCGCGCATCTCGACGAGGCCGGGGTGGAGACGGCGCACGCCGCCGTCGCCGAGCTGGCCCGGCGGAGGTGCGTGATCGCGGTGACCCATCGGCCCGAGCTGGTCGAGCTCGCCGACCACAACGTGGTGCTGAGCCGCCCGCTCGGGGTGCCGGGAGGCGTCCGGTGAGCCGGCTCGACCTGCGCCTCGTGCGGATCAGCGGACCGCTGCTGGTCGCGGGCCTGATCGGTGGCCTGGCCCTGGCCAGCGGGGCCGCGTTGACCGTGACCTCGGCCTGGTTGATCGTGCGGGCCAGTGAACGTCCGGTGATCCTGACCCTGCTCACCGCGGTGGTCGCGGTGCGGACCTTCGGCATCGCCCGGCCGGTGCTGCGCTACTGGGAACGGCTGCGCACCCACGACGCCGCGCTCGCCGACCTGGCGCGACGGCGGGTCGACGCCTATGCGGGTCTGATCCCGCTGACCCCAGCCAGATTGGGACGGCGCGGCCGGGCCGATCTGCTCACCGGGGTCGTCGAGGACCTGGACGACGTGGTCGGCGCCCAGATCAGGGTCACCGTGCCCGGTCTCTCGGCCCTGGTCGCCTGGGGGCTGACCACGCTGCTCGCCGCCCTGGTCGATCTGCGGGTCGGTGGCTGGCTGGCCCTGCTCGGTCTGGTGGTGCTGTTGCTCGCGGTGGCCGGGTACCGGCTGGAGGTCGCGGGCAACACGGCACTGGGCGCGGCCCGGGCCCGGGTCACCTCGATCGCCGCCCTGCTCACCGGTTCCGCGACCGAGATCGCGGCTGTCGGCGGTGGCCCCGAGATGCTCGCCGAACTCGATGAGGCACAACGGATCTGGTGGTCCACAGCGCTGCGGCAGGCCCGGGGCCGGGCGCTGGTCGCGGCCACGATCCTGCTCGCCGTCGGCGCCGGTGCGTTCGCGATCGGGCTCACCCTGGCCCGTGGCGGTGGGCACTCCCCCGCCGTCACCGCGTTGCTGGCGCTCACCCCGATCGCGGTGGCCGATGCGCTCACCCCGCTGGCCGAGGCGTCCCGGTCGCTGGCCCGGGCGCGGGGCAGCGCCACCCGGTTGCACGAGGTGCTGACCCAGCAGCCCGCGGTCGCCGCGGCAGCGGCGGGTGCCGGGCGCCAGGATGCCGCGCCCGAGGATCTCGGGTCTGAGGATCGGGAGGTCTCGATGCAACCGATGCCCCCCGCTGCCGGCGACGCGGTCCTCGAGGAGGTCACCGGGCGCTGGACCCCGGAGCGTCCGGTGGCGCTCGGCCCGATCGATCTCGACGTCCCGGCCGGAACCCACCTGGCCGTGACCGGGGCCAACGGCAGCGGCAAGTCGACGCTGCTCGCCGTGCTCGCCCGCCAGCTCGATCCGGAGTCGGGGCGCTACCGGCTGCACGGGGATGACGTGCTGGCGCTGCCCCTGGACGACGCCCGGGCGGCGTTCGCGATCGTCGAGGACGCCCCGCACGTTTTCGCCTCGACCCTGCGCGAGAACCTGCGCCTGGCTGCACCCGGTGCCGACGACGGTGCACTGGTCGAGGCGTTGACCAAAGCCGGTCTGGCCCAATGGTTCTCGGCGCTGCCGGACGGGTTGGACACCCGGCTCGGGGTCGACGGCCGAGGAATGTCGGGCGGCGAGCAGGCCCGGCTGGCGGTGGCCCGGGCGCTGGCGTCGAAGCGTCCGGCGGTGTTGCTCGACGAGCCCGTCGCGCATCTCGACTCGGCAACCGCCAGAGAGGTGCTCGCCGACCTGTTGGCCGCGGGCGAGGGCCGAACGGTGGTCATGGTCTCGCACCGGGACGACGGCCGCGAGGGCTTCGACCGGGTGCTCGAGCTGAAGCGTCCAGGCCCGTCGTGATCATGCAGAACCGCATGCCTACCCCGTGGTGATCATGCAGAAGTGCTCCCTGCGCGCAGCACCCCAACCCCTTCGTGATCATGCAGAAGTGCACGCTCAGGCAGTGGTTCGGGTGACCCGCCGCAGATAGATCAGGCCCAGGATCGGCAGTACAAGAGGGATGAACAGGTACCCCGAACCGAAGCGCGACCAGACGGTGTCGTCGGGGAACCACTGCCGGTCGATCAGGCTGAGGATGCCGACGGTGAGCACCCCGACCAGCTCGAAAAGGCATGCAGCCCAAGCGATTCGATGTGCCCCGCGGGCGATCGAGATCGTCGCCACGATGTACACCACCGCGGCCAGTGCCGACAGCGAGTAGGCGATAGGGGCGGCGTCGAAGTCGCGGATGATCTGCACCGCGGCGCGTGACGTGGCGGCCAGGGCGAAGAGCGCATACAGGGCGACCAACAGCCGTCCGATCCCGGTGGCCGATCTCCGCTGGACCATCACAGTGCTCCGTTCCGCAGGTCTCGTCGTTCCGTCCGTCGTCCCGTTCGTCATCGCCCCGCCAAGGTCCAGATCTGATGCATGCGGCCGACCATCACCGCGGTGCCGATCAGGGCCACGGTGAGCACCAGGGTGCTCGGTCGCGACTGCTCGGCGATCGACCAGAACACCCCGGCCGGCGGCAGCAGCAGCACCCCGACCAGGTAGGCCAGGAAGGTCAGCGTCGGCACCGGCCGCTGGTCACCGGCGACCGCCACGATGCCGATCACCAACTCCACCAGCAGGGCCAGTTCGATGAACGCGATCAGGGCGAGCAGGGCCCGGCCGACGCGGCGTTCGAGCACCGCGATCACCGTCGTCCAGATCGTCCCGATCACGCAGGCGACCACCAGCACGATGGTCACGATCGGGTTCACGGGGCAAACGTATCCGGGTGCTGCGGGACGGCGGCTCGCGACGGCCGGGTTGGTGGCGACAACGCGGCTGACCGTGCAGTTCTGCATGATCACGCTGGGGTGGGGTGGTGCGCGTGCGGGAGGTGGCGTGCATTTCTGCATGATCACGGGGTTTGTGCGGGTGGGGTGTGGGCGAACTAACCCGTGGGAAGGGTGAGATCTCGGCGATTCCGGCCGCGTATCGGCATCCGGTTGCCGACCATGGAAAGAGTGAACCGACCTGCGATGGCTGATCGGGAGGGTGTCGCAGGGGATGCACCGAGGTCCGGACGTCCCGACCGTGGCGCCCGACGAACCCCGACCGCCCTACGTCCCGACCTGCGGAGCGCACGCCGCGTCGTCCGGCATGTGCGCACCCGCCTGCGCCACGACGCGCCCGCGGTGCGCGAGCGCACCGTGCCGACGCTCAAGCACATCGGCATGCTCACCCTGGCCACGGTGATCGGCTACATCCTGACCGGGTTGATCATGCCGGCGCCGGCCGACCTGACCGGGGCGCTGACCGCGTTGCTGGTGGTGCAGGCCTCGGCGTTCTCGACGGTGAAGATGGGGCTGGTCAGGGTCGGTGCGGTGCTCACCGGCATCGTCGTGGCGATCGGGGTCTCGACGCTGGCCGGGCTCACCTGGTGGTCGCTCGGGCTGGCGGTCGCGCTCTCGCTGTTGTTCGGCTGGCTCTTCCGCCTCGGCGAGCAGGCACTCGAGACGCCGATCAGCGCGATGCTGATCCTCGGCGTCAGCAATCACTCGATCGCCGCCGAGAGCCGCATGCTGACCACCCTGATCGGCGCCGCCACCGGGGTGGCGATCGCGCTGGCGGTGCCGCGGTCGGTGCCGAGCCAGACGGCGGCGCGCAAGGTGCGGCTGGTCGCGGAGTCCACCGCCGACGCGCTCGCCCTGGCCAGCCGTTCGCTGCTGGCCGGCCGGGACGATCGGCGTGAGATCCGGCGCTGGCTGGCCGCCGCCGACCGCGCCGAGGATCTGCTTCCCGCCGCCCGGGCGATCACCGATCAGGTCAACGAGCGCCGGGTGCTCAACCCTCGGGCGCTGACCACCACCTCGGTGGAACCGGTGCTGCGCACCGGGATCGACACCCTCGAGGCCTCGCTGGACGCCGTCCGGCAGTTGTTCATCGCGATGCTGCGCCGGGCCGAGTACCTCGACGCCGATGGTGACGACGTGCGCGCGGCGTTCGGCGAGGTGCTGGAGTGGCTGGCCCGCAGCATCGACGGGTTCGGCGCGCTGGTGCAGGCCGAGGCCGAGCGCCGGGAGGACGAGGTCGAGGAGGTGCTCGCCGCCTCGCTCGAGTCGCTGCAGGAGGCCCGGGCGTTCCTCACCGAGCTGGTGCTGGCCCGCTCCCGGGACGACGAGTCGGCCTGGTTGTTGCACGGCAGTGTGCTCGGTGCGGTCGAGCAGGTGCTCGACCAGCTCGACCTCGAGGAACGCTCGCGGCTGCGCCGCCAACTGCGTGAGGACGCCGAGCCGCTGGTGCAGCTGCCGCTCGATCTGCACCTTGATCTGCACCGGACCTGGCCCGCGGTGTGGTCGCCGCTGTGGATACCCGTCACCGCCGATGTGGCTGCCGAAGTCGCCGGTTCATCGTTGCCTGCGCAGCGTCAACATTCCCTTTCCGACGGTGATCACCAGGACGACGATGACTATTTGGACGCTAAGAAGACGCTAAGACATTTCACAGGCTGATCATTAAAAGCATTCAGTTGCCACCCAGACTGCCAAGAGTGCAGTAGCTTCCCCGGCATTCCGGATCCCCAAGGACGGGGCATCCGGCGATCTTGGGGGACGCATGGATGCTTTCCGTAGTCGTGGTGCCCGGCTCGTCATCGGTTCGCTGATCGGTGCCGTACTGCTGGTGGGCGGTCCCGCCCAATCGGTGGTTCACGCCGACACCCCGGCGCACGACGTCGCTCCGGGCACCGCGACGACGATCGAGATCCCGGACGACGCCGGCAAGGTCACCTTCCCGAAGAACGCCAAGCGCACCGAGCCGGTCGGTGTCGACGTCAAGCGAGCCGACGCGTCGAGCGCCGAAGTGGCTGCGGCGGCGGCGAAGCAACAGAAGTTGCTCGGTGGCGTGGTCACCATCACCGCGCAGAGCACCGCCGGCGCTCCGGTGACCCAGTTCGCCAACCAGGTGAGCCTCGTCGGCGGCGGCACCGCAGGGCCGGCCGCGGTGAAGGACATCGTTCCCGGCCTGGAGATCTCTCTCGAGCTGACCGCGGCGCAGACCAAAGGCATTGCCCCGCAAGACATCGCGATGTACTCGCGCTCTGCGGCCGGTGCGCCGTGGCAGCGGGTGCCGTCCGCCTACGATCCGGCCCGCCGAACGGTGACCGGGCAGAGCGACCACCTCAGCGAGTTCGCGGCGATGACCGTGCCGGCCGATGCGCCCGCCACGGTGGTCTCGGCGACCGCGGACGGCGACCCCGTCGTCGTCCTCGACCCCGATGACGACATCGGCCAGGCGCAGTTCCCGGGCGAGCCGTTGATGCGCGAGCTCGACCAGAACCTCAAGCTGGCCAACCTGTTACGAACCCGGCTGGCCGAGACCTGCTCGGCGCAGGTGGTGCTGACCCGCGGCGAGGAACGCATCGTCGATCGCGACCTGCGCGCCCAGGTGGCCCGCAACGCGAACCCCGATCTGATGCTGACGGTGGCGTTCAACGCCCGCGGCCGGCTCGACGCGAACGGCAACCCCATCCCCGACCAGCCAGGTACCCCATGGGGTACCCAGGCCGACGGTGGCACACAGGTGTGGGCCCAGGGCAGCGCCGGTGTGGCGTTCGCCGAGCGGTTCCGGCAGAGCATTCCGCAATTCACCGGACGTCCGGCGACGACCCCGGTCAACGGTGGCGGTACACAGGCCACACTCCCCTATCCCGAACTGGCGGCGGTGACGGCGAACTACGCCCACCTCGAGACGCTGTTCATGGACCACAACTTCGACCACCCGGTGATCAGGGACCGGTTCGACCTGATCGCGGACGCCGCCGAGTCGGCGATCGTGGCCCAGTTGCGTGCCCAGGGATTCGGCTGCGACGGCCCGGGTGACGGAGAGGTGCCCACTCGGCCGAGTGCGGCCGAGTTGACCGAGCTGCGCAACCTGGGCTGGTCGAGCTACCAGCTGTACGGCGCCGACCCGGTCTCGTTCAGTTCGGGCAACTACATCATGGACGAGCAGGTCTTCGGGCTCTCCGGCCTCGGCGACCAGGTCATCGACCTCAACCTGACCTACAACAGCAAGGATCCTCGCGACGGGGTCTTCGGAACCGGCTGGTCGTTCGCCTACAACATCGCCTATCAGCAGTACCGGGACGGCGCGGCGCTGATCAAGTTCGACGACGGCCGCTCGCTGGTCTTCGAGCCGGGGGTCGGCCAGACCTTCACCCCGCCGAAGGGGTCGAACTCCACGCTCACCCGGGTGAACCCGACCACCGTCGAGCTGACCACCAACAATGCCGAGAAGTACCGGTTCACCGTCGTGGCGGCCACCGGTTCGGGGGTGCTCACCTCGATCGTCGACCGACAGGGCAACAGCACGACCCTCACCTGGGGAGACCCGGTGGGCGAGAGGCGATTGCGGCCCCTGCAGAAGGTCGTCGACGAGGCCGGCCAGACGGTGACGTTGACCTCGACGGCGGAAGGCCGGGTCGCCTCGATCAGCCACCCGGACGATCGGGTGTGGCGGTTCGCCTACTCCGGCAACCGACTCGCCTCGATCACCGACGCCCGCGAGGTGAAGCGGTCCTTCGCCTACGACGGCAACGGCTACATGACCAAGGTGACCGCCGGCGACGGCGTCGCCTACGTCTCGAACAGCTACGACAGCCAAGGCCGGGTGACCGCCCAGACCAACGCCACGGGTGATGTGCGCAAGTTCGAGTACGCGAGCGGCCGCACGGTCTACACCGACGCGATCGGCAACCGCACCACCTACGTCTTCGACGCCGAGGGCAAGGTCACCCAGACGGTGAACGCGCTCGGCGGCGGCACCAGCACCGGGTACGACGGCGACGACAACCCGGCCGCCGAGACCGACGAGAACGGCAACGTCACCCGCACCGAGTACGACTCGCAGGGCCGGCCGCTGAAGGTCACCGACCCCAGCGGAGCCGTGCAGTCGATGCAGTACAACGCCTCCGGCGACCTGATCAGGATGGAGCAGCCGGACGGCCTCGGCGGGCTGCGCACCACGCTGTTCGAGGTCGACGCCAAGGGCCGGGTCACCAAGACCACCTTCGACGACGGATCGACCCAGACCGCGACCTTCGACGACCACGGTGACCGCACCTCGCTCACCGACCAGCGGGGTCACACCACCAGGTTCGACGTCGACTCGCGCGGCAACACGGTCAAGACCGTCGATGCGCTCGGCGGCACCACGAGCGCCACGTTCGACCGGTCGAACCGGCAGCTGAGCCTGACCGACGAGAACGACCACACCACTCGCTACGTCTACGACGACGCCGACAACCTGGTCAGCGAGACCGACCCGCTGGGCAACACGACGCGAAACACCTACGACGTCAACAACAAACGCACGTCGACGGTCGACGCCCTGGGCCGGACGACCTCGTTCACCTACGACCAGAACCTCAACCTGGTGGGGGTGAAGCACCCCGACGGCTCGGTGGAGCGGTTCACGCTGAACTCCGAGTACGGCGTGACCTCCTCGGTCGACGGCCGCGGCGGCGAGGTGCGCACCACGTACGACGCACTGCTGCGCCCGGTGGTCAGCCTCGACGAGAACGGCCGGCAGTGGACCACCGAGTACGACGCGTCCGGCAACCCGGTGAAGATCACCGACCCGGGTGGCAAGGTCGTGCAGCTGGTCTACGACCGGCTCGATCGGGTCGTCGCCAGAACCGATCAGAACGGTCACACCTGGCGCAGCGAGTACGACGCCGCGGGCAACAAGGTGAAGGACACGGCACCCGACGGCACGGCGATCTCGGCCCAGTACGACGCGCTCGGGCAGTTGCTGACCGCGACCGATGAGCAGGGCAACCGGTCGAGTGCGACCTACGACGCCACCGGCAACGTGCTCACGCGCACCGATCGGCGGGGCAACGCGACGTCAATGGTCTACGACGATCTGGATCGGGTCACCCAGACCCGCAACCCGGACGGCGGAATCACCCGGCGCAGCTACGACGCGGCCGGCAACACCACCGCGGTGACCGACGCCCGCGGGGGCGTCGTCCGCACGGCGTACGACGCGTCCGATCGAGCGGTGCGCAACACCGATCCGCTGGGGGCGCAGAGCACCGTCGGCTACGACGCCGTGGGCAACCCGGTGACGCTGGTGGACGGCGAGGGCCGGACGACGCGCATGACCTACGACGCGATGAACCAGCTGGCCGAAAAGGTCTCTCCCCGTGGGGATCGCGAGCGGTACGGCTACGACGCCAACGGCAACCTGGTCTCGGTCACCAAGCCCGGCGGCGTCGTCACGCGCAGGGTCTACGACGGCCGCGACGACCTGATCTCGGTGATCGAGAACGCCCGCGACGGGGTCAGCCCCGGGGCTGACGTGAACGTGCGGACCAGCTACGAGCGCAACCCGGTCGGCTGGGTGGTCGGCAAGGTCGACGGCAAGGGAGCCCGCACCAGCTACGAGGTCGAC